>JBMYZB010000206.1:0-1628 GCA_049609945.1 Flavobacteriaceae bacterium | reverse complement strand
TGACTAAGAAATTGGTTTTTTAGATTAATCCAGTCTGTTTCATGCAATTGCTGAATCGCTCCCAAGGCTCTTCGGTCATTTTCTTTTAGTAGGCTTTTGGCCATATCAAAAAGTTCTTTTTCAACATCCCAATTTTTATCTTGAGTCATTTTAAACTGACTAAACTCAAGCAGCGTTTTAGTTAAGTAAACATCGCTTCCAATTTGATCCATCATCAAATGCAGCATGTTGCGCAGCAGTTCCTCTGCTTGGAGCACCACTTCAAACTCATAAGGCAATTTTAGGTCTTTTGCAAAAGTACGCACCAAACTGTAGGTTAACTTATCAAGGGTAATCACTTCAAAACGACCGTAGTCCTTTAAAATTTTACGCAGTATTGTGTGGCATTTTTCTTGCAATTGTTTTTGAGTGAGAGATAATTCTGTAAGTAATGCTTCACACATTGCGGATTCTTTTGCAGGAACATTTGCCAGTGCCCATAACATCTTAATGAGGCGCCCTTTCATTTCAGCAACGGCTTTGTTGGTAAAGGTCAGGGCTAAAATATTTTGAAAAGCTGTGGGTTGCTTTGCTTGCAAAAGCAGTAACAAATAGTGTTTCACCAAGCTAAAGGTTTTTCCTGCTCCGGCTGAGGCATTTATAATGGTAAAGGTGTGATTACTCATTACTATTTGAAATCCCTTAAATTTAAGAGTTTTGTTAAGTTCTTCGAGAAATGAAAAAAGAAATTTTACTTTTGTCTGAAACTAAAAAAAGAAAAGTATGGCTTTTGAATTACCAAAATTAACGTATCCCTATGATGCTTTGGAACCCCATATTGATGCTCGCACCATGGAGATCCACCACAGCAAACACCACAATGGTTATACCAACAACTTAAATGCAGCCATTGCAGGAACACCTTTAGAAGGAAAATCTATTGAAACTATTCTTTCAGAACTTGATTTAAACCAAAAAGCCGTTCGCAACAACGGAGGAGGATTTTATAATCACAGCTTGTTTTGGAATATTCTTTCTCCCCAAGGAGGAGGAACTCCTGACGGTGAGTTGGCTGCGGCCATTGAAAGTGCTTACGGTTCTTTTGATGCCTTTAAAGAAGCTTTCTCTAAAGCGGCTGCCACACAATTTGGTTCGGGATGGGCTTGGCTTTGTGTTCATCAAGGCGGTGGAGTTGAGGTTTGCGCTTCAGCCAATCAAGACAATCCGCTAATGCCAGGCATTGGCTGTGGCGGTACACCCATTCTAGGCATTGATGTTTGGGAACACGCTTATTATCTAAACTATCAAAACAGAAGACCCGACTATATCAATGCGTTTTTCAATGTAATTGATTGGAATGCAGTGGCAGAATTATATCATAAATATCGATAGGTAATAGGCCACATAATTAAATCAAAAAAAGGGCTTTCGCCCTTTTTTTTATTTGTCTTTTTAAAAATGTCTGCTGCTTCAAAGGCTTTTGATAAGGCCTTGTTGTAATTCCCTTTAGCATAATAAATGCCACCAATTCTCAATACCATTAAGCCGTAGTTGTCTAAATCTCCTAAGGCTTTAAACAATACTTCTGCCTTATCTAAATGATATTTTGTAGAATCTCCATTCTTAGATATTTTTACATATATTTTATC
>JBMYZB010000205.1:0-1730 GCA_049609945.1 Flavobacteriaceae bacterium | reverse complement strand
TGAAGAATAAAACCCCTTTGGAGGGCCGTCTTGTATTAGAAATCCCCTTTGCTAATTTCCAAAGCTTATGCAGGGCACTAACCTAAACCGATTATTGATTACTCTTCTTTGGTACCCCACACTCCAATTAAATAATCGTGGAGCGCTAGTAACTTCATTTTTAGAATAGTTTAAAAAACCAATCGATCCAAACACCGTTTGCGAAATCTGTTGGGCAGGCATTGAAGAAAAAATGAATAGAAAACAACAAAGGAAGGTTGATAATAACATGATTGAAGCGTTTTTTTTTGGTAGCAAGAATAATACCAAAAAGATTTTTCAGCTCTTAATATGGAATTTGTTATGGCAAGACAGCAAAATAAAAGGATTGCATCGTGGACGTTAAATATTGAATTTCGATTATGGAATTATGAATATCGAGTCTACCAGCCGATAGACTAGGAGAAAAATTTGGAAAAACGAACCAGCCTAAAAGTTGGCTGACTTCATCCGTAATTATTCCCATTGGTCATCAGTTCGCCCTTCTACAAGCCTGCCTGTCGGCAGACAGGCTCGGTGTGCTGAGCATGGGAGCTGATCTTGTTGAAGCTCGGGGGTTCTGTTAAAATACGCTTTACATCTGTTTTAACAAGGTTTCAAATTGAGGGTCTAAAAAATTGCCAAACCCTTCATAAATAATACCGTTTGGTTTTAAAATAATGGCTTTATTAAGTAATGTAAGCATCCAAGCCTGAGAGGCATCTTCATAGTCCAATACTGCAAATTGATCTTCAGGGGTAATTTCCATGAGTTGTTGCACTTGATTTACCATTTCGTTAAAAGGTTGGAGACATATGCCCACAAAACGGTAATGGGGAAATTTTTTTTGTAATTGTTCCAGTTTTTTGAGGGTGCCTTTATAATGATTCATTTTATTTTGCGACCAAAAGTAAATCACAGTGTACCTATTGTCCCATAAGGTATCACTCACAAATATTTCTCCGGTTTTGCTTTGCAAAGTAACAGCGGGCAATTTTTTTCCTTGTTGCATGCGCGTAAGATCATTGTGAAAAGCAAGCACTTCAGAAAAGTATTCAGGCGAACTGTTAACAGTGGCATAATATTGTAAAAACAAATCGTGCTCCCGATGGTTTTCAAACCGCAAAATTTCTTCATAGGCAATGGCACGAGCTAAATTATTTCGAAGTAACCCGGCTTTAATGTTTTCGTCTACTGCATCTAAACGTTTAATATTAAAAGCAGTGGTTTCTTTTTCTTGCATATAGTTTTTTCCCTGCTTTAGAGCTTGGTTGTTTATGTAATTGAGAAGATAATTGACGTAAGGATCAAAAAAGGCCAGGTCTGTGTCGCCCTGATTTAAAAATCTTCTAAAATCAAAAAATATTTCACGTTCTTCGGGTGTCCAAGAAGAGCCCCTAAACAAGGCATAGCGCTCTCTAATGGTGGCATAGGAATATATATAAGCAGCTTGCGTAATTTTTTGTGCCACTGCGGAAAGGTTATTGAGAGAATCCATAACAATCCAGCGGCTTTTTTTCTCTAAAAGAAGAGAATCGATTAAGTCATTAAAGGCACCACTTGATAAAGAATATTTAGTTGATAAAAATCGATTTTCACGTTCTTGATCTAGCTTCAGTGTCATCAAGAAATTGTTTTTTGCAGCTCCTTTTCCTGAATATACAAGTGATGCAGCCATGTCTGTAGCATTAAAACGAACCCAAAGGCTATCA
>JBMYZB010000204.1:0-1747 GCA_049609945.1 Flavobacteriaceae bacterium | reverse complement strand
TATGCGGTCTTCATTTTCAATAAAATGAGGTTGCGAAAGTTGTTGTGCCTTTTTAATAGGGTGAGTATTGCCTCCTTTTTGTGCATCCAACCAAACCAATTGCGTTTTGCTCATAAAAGCTCTCGGGCCAACGGCATTCTGAAATTGTTGACGCGCCCCTTCAAAAACCACAATACGTTGTGATTTGTGCCAAACAGGGGAGGTATAAACAGCGCTTTTAGTGGTTAGTTTAAGGGGCTTTCCTTTGCCATCTGCTCGCACTTTATAGAGATGTCCTGCTGCATTTTCATCCCAAACCACAAAAGCAATTTCTTGACTGTTTGGGCTCCATGTGGGTTGAGCCTCTACATGGTTAAAGGAGGTGAGCCGTTTTATATTTTTGGTTTTAAGATCCATTACATACAATCGATCTATTGCAGTGAAGGTTATGGCGGTGCCATTGGGAGCCATTTTGGGATCTCTAATTTGAGTAATCTCAAAGGTAGTGTCGTCTTCAATGGGATAATCAAATTGGAGCTGGGGCCCAAGTGCTATGGTTTCTTCCACTTCAAATGGAATTTTTTGAGCCGAACCCCCATTGATTGGAATACGATAAATTTCCCCCCCATAGGTAGTTAAAATATGTTGACTGTCTGGAGTGAATGACATGGCGGGCAACACACCCATGGGGGCAATAGATTCTTGTTCATCTCGTTGCACCGGATAGGCCAACCACTTTTCATCTTGGGTGTCTAAGTTTCGTGCAATCAACCCTGTTTTATCATTATAACGCGTGCCATAAACTAACCATTTTCCATCTGGAGAGAGGGTGGGTGTAAATGCCGAGCCATAGCGGGAGGTCATTTGACTGGTGGTGCCGTCTTCCCGATCATAAACCGCTAACTGATATTGTGGAAACTGAGCATTATACTGCCATGCACGTTCGCGTTTTGCATACCAAATATAACGGCCATCAGGGGTAAATTCGGGCTCCACTGCTTTTAAGTTTTCGGGTTCACTAATCAACTCTTTTCCTTTTCCCCCTTCTTTATGATAGAGGTGAAGTTTTAAATTTCGCGTACCCTTGCTCACCACAATATATTCCCCATCAGGAGACCACTGTGCCGATTGCATCTTAAAGGTGTCTCCTTTAGTAACTTGAACGGTGTCTTTATTTTTTCGATCGATATACCACACATTATTTCCTCCACTGCGGTCGGATAAAAATAATATGGCATTGCCATCAGGAGCATATTTTGGGTGCGAATCAAAGGCCAAACCCTCTGTGATTCGAGTCGCTTTTCCTCCGGTAATAGGTATTTCATAAAGGTCACCCAGCAAGTCAAAGGCAATGTGTTGGCCATCTGGACTCACATCTAAAGACATCCAACTACCCTTAGTGGTTTGAATTTTTATATTTCGCTCAGCCAAGAGGGGCAACCCCTTGTCTTTTAGGGTGTCTTTTTTTTGAGTAAGCGAATCGGTTTGTGCTCCTACACTACTCATCACAGAGAAACAAATGGCAACAAACAAATTTTTTTTACGGATATAGAAATTCATAACTTTAATTTTTGAAGTTTGGGAATGTGTTTATTACAACTCCATTTTGGTCCTATTTTGGCCTTCATCAAAGGGCATTTGATTTTCGAAATGCGCTTTAATTTTATCTAAGAACAACAATTCAGCATAAAATTGCCAATCAAAATTAACGGTTTGATTGGCTGGGTGGCGGTGGTGATCTTGATCTAAAATATAGTTTTCTGGCTTA
>JBMYZB010000203.1:0-1752 GCA_049609945.1 Flavobacteriaceae bacterium | reverse complement strand
AGCATTTTTTTTAACCGTTCTTCATAGTGAGTTTGTTGACCAAAAGAAAAAGAGAGACCTAAGCCTAAAAAATTATTATATAAGAAAATTTGTGTAACATATTTGGAGCGTATTTTATATAAAATTACAAAAAACCATGGAAACATTTGTAGTTTTGTATCGAACAAAAATTTCAACCCATGAGTGTATATGACGTGGCTATAATTGGATCGGGTCCCGGTGGTTATGTGGCCGCCATCCGATGTGCCCAATTAGGTTTAAAAACAGTTTTGATTGAAAAATATAAAACACTGGGCGGTACTTGCCTCAATGTGGGGTGTATTCCCTCTAAATCTTTGTTGGATTCTTCGCACCACTATGAAGAGGCACTTAAAAATTTTGAGGCGCATGGTATAGAAATTAAAGGGGAAATCAAATTAAATTTTAAACAAATGATCGATCGAAAAGCGGCTGTGGTAGAACAAACCACCAAGGGAATCGATTTTTTGATGGAAAAAAATAAAATTACTGTTTTACAGGGTAAGGGCAGTTTTGTTGATGCCACCCACATACAAGTAGAGGGCAAAGAAACCCAAACCATAGAAGCAATAAACACCATAATCGCAACGGGTTCCAAACCAGCCACTTTGCCCTTTATTAGTTTGGATAAAGAGCGAATCATCACCTCAACCGAAGCACTCTCTCTTAAAGAGATTCCGAAAAATCTGATTGTTATTGGCGGGGGTGTAATTGGATTGGAATTGGGTCAAGTATATGCCCGTTTGGGTGCGGAAGTCTCCGTAATTGAGTATGCTGACCGCATCACCCCTATAATGGATAGTGCTCTCTCTAGAGAATTGACAAAAGTGATGAAAAAGCAAGGCGTCAAATTCTTCTTGTCACATGCAGTTAATAAAGTCGAGCGAAAAAAAGATCAGATTTTTGTTACTGCCCAAGACAAAAAAGGAAACGAAGTACAATTTGAGGGTGACTATTGTTTGGTATCAGTAGGACGTAGGCCCTACACTGAAGGGTTAAATTTGGCTGCTGCTGGAGTTACTCAAAACGAAAGAGGACAAATTGAAGTGAATGATGCCTTACAAACTGTTGTTCCCAATATTTTTGCTATAGGGGATGTGGTGCGTGGAGCTATGTTGGCACACAAAGCCGAAGAGGAAGGAGTGGCCGTAGCCGAACGCTTGGCCGGGCAAAAACCGCATATTGATCACAATTTGATTCCCAATGTTATTTATACATGGCCAGAGGTAGCTGCCGTTGGAAAAACAGAAGAACAACTAAAAGCTGAAGGAAGAGCTTATAAAGCAGGTCAATTTCCTATGCGGGCGTTAGGACGAGCACGCGCCAGTATGGATATTGATGGTTTTGTAAAAATCCTAGCTGATGCCAATACCGATGAGGTGCTTGGTGTTCATATGATTGGTGCCCGTGCTGCCGATTTGATTGCTGAAGCTGTTACTGCTATGGAATTTAGAGCCTCTGCAGAAGATATTGCCCGTATGAGTCATTCGCATCCCACCTATGCCGAGGCCGTGAAAGAAGCTGCCTTAGCCGCCACAGACAATAGAGCTTTGCACAGCTGATAGAATTAATTCTTTCTCTTAGCATTATTACATAACGAACCATTTCTGCAATTCAATTTGTGTAACTTTATACTTTAGAAGAGAAAAATGCACTTTTTTTAATAAAGTTACTTACCACCCCCCCCTCCTAATTTTAAAAAATTAGTGTAAGGTGCCTAACACTTTTTTCTAA
>JBMYZB010000202.1:0-1835 GCA_049609945.1 Flavobacteriaceae bacterium | reverse complement strand
AGTTGTGGGGCAAACCACCTACCTGCATTGTGGTACTCTTTTTGACAGCGCGTCGGGTAAAATGCTAAAGGAACGGACCATTATTGTGGAAGCAGATCATATTAAACAGGTTGAAAAAGGGTATTTAACTTCAGACGATCCATCCATAACGCTCATTGATCTCTCTCAACAAACGGTATATCCGGGATTTATAGATTTACATGTCCACATAGAAAAAGAAACAACAAATAAAAGCTATTTGGATAAATACGAGAAAAACCCTGAGGATCTTGCCTTGGATGGGGTTGTTTATGCTAAAAGAACGTTGATGGCAGGTTTCACTTCTGTTCGTGACTTAGGTGGAACAGGTGTAAATATCGCTCTTTCTAAAGCCATTGAAGCAGAAAAAATTGTAGGCCCCAGAATTTTTACGGCTGGAAAATCGTTAGCCACAACAGGGGGTCATGCTGATCCTACCAACGGATACAGAAGAGATTTAAAGGGTGACCCGGGACCTCTTGAGGGGGTTGTAAATTCTGTGGCTGAGGCAAAAGAAGCGGTGCGTCATCGGTATAAAAATGGAGCCCATTGGATTAAAATTACAGCTACGGGGGGTGTTTTGAGTGTGGCTAAGAATGGAGAAAATCCCCAATTTACAGAAGAAGAAATAAGAGCTATTACTAAAACAGCTTTAGATTATGACATGCATGTAGCCGCACATGCCCACGGAGATGAAGGCATGCAACGAGCGGTTCGTAATGGAGTTAAAACGATTGAACATGGAACTCTTATGAGTGAAGAAACTATGGCACTTATGAAAGATAAAGGGGTTTACTTGGTTCCTACCATTTCTGCAGGAAAAGAAGTGGCACAAAAGGCCACCATCCCAGGGTATTATCCTGCTATTATTGTTCCAAAAGCCTTAAAAATTGGTGCTCAAATTCAAAACACTTTTGCTAAAGCCTATAAAAAGGGTGTCCCTATTGCTTTTGGTACTGATGCGGGCGTGTTTCCACATGGTAAAAATGCCCTAGAATTTGGCTATATGGTTGAAGCAGGTATGCCTATTTTAGAAGCTTTACAAGCCGCCACGGTTGTTAATGCCAAAATTTTAGCAAAGGATACGGAATTGGGTCAAATTGCCCCAAACTTTAAGGCCGATATAGTAGCCACTCAAAAGAACGCACTAGAAGATCACTCCACTCTAGAGGAGGTTTTATTTGTAATGAAAAATGGCAACATTTTTAAATATCGTATTGACTGACCAGATGCACAAGTGCATTTAGATACCGCTGGATCAATTATTATTTTGTTTTTGTTCGCATTTCAAAACCAAGTGTTGTTGCCTCCCGATCAATTTTTTTAATCAGGCCTTGTAATACTCTTCCGGGCCCCACTTCGACAAATTCTTGAGCCCCATCTTTACGCATTTGACCCACGCTTTGTGTCCATTTTACTGGTGCTGTGAGTTGGGTAATCAATTGTTTTTTAATCTGCTCAGGGTCTGTAGTAGCTTGCGCTGTCACGTTTTGATATATCGGGCATTGTGGTGTTCTAAAGGGAGTATTGCCAATGGCTTCTGCCAATTGATTTTGAGCGTGTTCCATCAATGGTGAGTGAAAAGCACCGCTCACTGCTAAGGGAACTACTCGCTTAGCACCAACAGTAGTGAGGGCTTCACTTGCTTTTTGCACTCCACTTTTGCTACCCGAAATAACTAACTGCCCTGGGCAATTAAAATTGGCTGGTACCACGATTTCTTCTGTACCGTCATTAGGCGTTCCACTCGCTAAAACTACATCATAGTTGAAACCACCATCAGTAGCAAGTAACAGATTTACACTAAAACAACCAAT
>JBMYZB010000201.1:0-1881 GCA_049609945.1 Flavobacteriaceae bacterium | reverse complement strand
TTGGAGTCTGCTTCTAGTATTTTGGCTAATACAATGTTCTGATAAAAAAATTGACTTTAACGCTAGTGTAAAACCCATACTAAACAAACATTGTATCAACTGCCATGGAGGGGTTAAAAAAAACGGAGGTTTTAGTGTGCTTTTTGCTGAAGAAATTTTAAAACCCACAGAAAGTGGTGTACCCGCCATAATACCAGGAAATGCAAAAAAAAGTCCCTTTATTCAAAGATTGCATGAAAATGATCCAGAGTTGCGTATGCCATATAAAAAAGAACCCCTAACTACAGAAGAAATAGACATCCTAACGCAGTGGGTTAATGAAGGAGCCCCTTGGGGGACGCATTGGGCTTATGAAACACCTCAGAAAATAGAACCGCCTAAGGTTGAAAAATCAATACGTGCAAATCAAGAAATTGGGATACAAAATCCGATCGATCAGTTCGTGTTGGCTCAAATGAAACGCCAAAACCTTTCCCCTAACCCCCGAGCAGACAAAGTTACTCTAGCCCGAAGAGTGGCCTTAGATCTAACAGGACTGCCGCCCTCCAAAGCGTTAGTGGCTGCTTTTGTGAAAAATAAAATCACTTATGAGAGGTTGGTGGACACTTTACTTCAAAGTGAGGCCTACGGTGAAAAATGGGCCAGTTGGTGGTTAGACTTGGCTCGCTATGCCGATAGCAAAGGATATGAAAAAGACCCCGGCAGATCCATTTGGCAATATAGAGATTGGGTGGTTTCTGCCCTCAATCAAGACGTACCCTTTGACCAATTTACCATTGACCAACTGGCCGGCGATTTATTGCCCAATCCCACCCCAGATCAATTTATTGCCACTGGCTTTCACAGAAACACCATGAACAACGATGAAGGCGGAACCTCCGATGAAGAATTTAGAACCGCTGCAGTAATTGATCGTATCAACACCACCTTTTCGGTATGGCAAAGCACCACTATGGAATGTGTGCAATGTCACAGCCATCCCTATGATCCCTTTAAGCACAAAGAATATTATCAACTGTTGGCCTATTTCAATAACACACGCGATGAAGACACACCCGATGAAGCGCCAAACTTTAGAACCTACAACTCTACTGATAAACAAAAAGCAGAAGAACTCCTGCAATGGATTGCCACCTATGGTAGTCCTGAAACACGAACACAATTCAAAAAATTTATCTATTTTTTGGAACCTAAATACCAATTGCATCACTGTGAAAATTTTACCAATGGTGCTATGGCAGACGGCAAGTGGTTGGCCCTGTGGAACAATGGCTCCACCTATTTGAAAAATGTAGATCCTCAAGGCGCCGAATATCTCTACTTCAATTACTTTTCAAGGGAGAATGGAACCACCATCACCCTACGAGAAAAAAATGCTAATGGGGCTGTTTTAGCGCAAATGAAGATCAATAAAAACAAAGGGCAGATTGGGCGAGTTCCTTTTAAAGCCCCTTCGGGTGTTACAGATCTTTATATAGAATCTAAAAATAATGCCCTTGCCCCACAAACAAATACCAGTTATTTATCATGGTTTGCTTTTTTACCAGAATTGCCAGGGAAAAATCGAAAAGGCTATCTTAAAATGAATCGCTATTTACAGGAATTAATAAATGCTAAGGTAGATAAAACACCGATTTTAATCGAGAATCCTCCTTTTATGCAAAGAACCACACAGCTTTTTGAACGAGGCAACTGGGAAATCAAAACAGACACCATAATTCCCAAAACACCAGCAGCATTAAACCCTTGGCAAAAAGAATGGGAAAACAATCGTTTAGGATTGGCACAGTGGTTGGTGAGTAAAGAAAATCCACTCACAGCAAGGTCTTTGGTGAATCGCGTTTGGCATCAACTCTTTGGCACAGCCCTAGTAAACCCCTT
>JBMYZB010000200.1:0-1897 GCA_049609945.1 Flavobacteriaceae bacterium | reverse complement strand
TTCAATGAGCACCAACAAAGCCAAAATGACAAGTAAAGCGCCCATGGGTTGCCGAAGCCCAAAAAAGACAAGAGACCACAAACCGTTAAAGAGTAATTGTGCACCATAATGATATAAGGCTGTTTTACCCCATTTGTGATGCCGGCCTTTAAGCCAAATACGGGCCGCAGCCCAACCCATTAACAAATATAAAAGGGTCCAAACCGGAGCAAAAACAGCGTTTGGGGGATTAAAAAAAGGTTTGTTTAATTGAGTGTACCAGCCTTCAATAGAATTTTGGGTTACTTGTCCTGCAAGCCCTCCAACAGCAAAGGCTAAGCCAATGGATAAAAAATATACAAGAAGTGTTTTTTGTGTGTATCGCGCCATATTCATGTAAAGCTAATCGAAAAAAAAGGTTTCGCAAAAGAAGGTCTTAACTTTCCTGCAGAATCCAGTATCTTTACAGCCATGGATGAACTTCAATTTAAAGCTGCACCCATGGGAGCTATTGAAACCCAGCAAACATGGGAGGCTCCAAGTAATATTGCTTTGATTAAATATTGGGGAAAATATGGTGAACAATTGCCAAAAAATCCATCCTTGAGTTTAACACTTTCACAATGTGTTACGCAAACAAATATTCAAATCACACCACGTACGAAAAGTCAAACACCTTTATTTGACTTTTATTTTGAAGGGCAACGCAAACCTACATTTAATTCTAAAATTGAGGTTTTTTTAAATCGTATTTTGCCCTATTGCCCTTGGGTATTAGAGCATCATTTAAAAATTCATAGTCAAAATACATTTCCTCACAGCAGTGGCATTGCTTCTTCTGCATCGGCCATGGCAGCCTTGGCCTCGGGGCTAGTGGCTGTAGAGAATTTAGCTGAAGATAAAGCCGCCATAAAAGCTTCCTTTTTGGCGCGTTTGGGTTCTGGAAGTGCTGCCAGAAGTGTCAACGGGCCCCTTATGGTTTGGGGTGCCTATCAAGAGGTGTCTGCCAGTAGTAATCATTTTGCAGTTTCTCTCCCAGAGGCCGATTATCATCCAGTGTTTAAGTCCTACAGGGATACTATTTTATTAATCGATCAAGGACAAAAGCAGGTATCGAGTTCTAAAGGACATCAATTGATGGAAAACCATCCTTTTGCTGAAGCGCGGTGGAATCAGGCCAACAATCATATGAAGACCCTTTTAATGGCTTTAAAAGAAGGAGATCTAGAGCGTTTTATGACAGTGGTAGAAGCAGAAGCTTTGAGCCTTCACGGATTGATGATGACCGCCACACCCGGATTTATTTTGATGCACCCCAACACCTTGGCCGTATTGCAACAGGTTTGGGCCTTTCGAAAGGAAAGTGGTTTGCCCCTCTGTTTCACCCTTGATGCTGGAGCCAATGTGCACTTGCTTTATCCCAAAAAGCAAGCAGCAGAAATTGAACAATGGATAAAGGGTAATTTGGCTGTTTTTTGTCAGAGAGGAGAGATGATTCATGATAAGGTTGGAACCGGAGCTAAAAAAGTGTAGTTTTGTATTGCTATGAAAGGTCCACTGTTTTTTGCTAAAATTTTACTCTTCGGAGAATACGGTATCATTAAAGATTCTAAAGGCTTATCCATTCCCTATAATTACTATCGAGGCGCATTGAAAACTACCGAAACTCCAACCGAAGAACAACAAGCTTCGCATAAAAAATTAAAAGCTTTTGCAGCCTACCTAAAAACCTTAGACACTAAACTTATTGCTTTAGACAGAACTCAATTAGAGACCGACTTAGCCAAAAACCTCTATTTTGATAGTAGTATTCCTCAAGGCTACGGTGTTGGTAGCAGCGGCGCGTTGGTAGCTTCTTTTTACGATCGCTATGCGTATCAAAAAATTACCGTTTTAGAAAACCTAACCAAAGAAAAGC
>JBMYZB010000199.1:0-1934 GCA_049609945.1 Flavobacteriaceae bacterium | reverse complement strand
TCACTTCCACACATTTTTCTAAATTTTCATCACTGATCACACAAATGATCATGATCCGGTTCTGTAAAATGAGGGATTGTTCGGTGCCTCTATAGCGTTCCGAATAGCTTTTTTGAAGGCCAGAACCTTTTACGGGAATTGCGGTTAAACATGGAATTTCAGCTTTTTTGAGTCCTTTTTGAACTGCTTTTAATTTAGAGGGTCTTATAATTGCTTCTACTCTTTTCATAGGTAAAATATTTGTTATTGTAATAAATTATTCAAATGTTGTGTATGACTCTACACCAAAGCTAACCGCATCTATGCCAGCCGTTTCTTCAGTGCGTGATACTCTGATGCCAATGGTTTTCTTTAAAAGGGTCATCAGCAAAAACGTGAAGACGAAAGAAAAAGTAGCAATTGTTATCACCCCGATGAGTTGGGTCATAAAAAGGGTAGTCCCACCACCAAAAAGCAAACCGCCCTCGCTTGCAAAAAGACCAACAGCCAAGGTGCCAAAAAAGCCATTCACTCCATGAACAGCAATGGCACCTACAGGATCGTCAATTTTTAAACGGTCAATAAAAATGACTGCTAGATCCACTAAAACGCCTGCAATTAAACCGATAATGATGGCAGAATGAGAATCTACCACATTGCATCCGGCTGTAATGGCGACCAACCCGGCCAATACTCCGTTGATGGTCATGGTGATGTCAATTTGACCATACCTAAAATAAGTATAGGTCATGGTGGCAACAGCGCCAGCGGCAGAGGCCAAGAATGTGTTGGTGACCACTGTTCCAATGAGTTCCCAATTACCCACAGCACCAAGCGTTGAGCCAGGATTGAATCCAAACCAGCCAAACCAAAGAATAAATCCACCTACGGCTGCAAGGGGTAAGTTGTGCCCGGGAATGGGGTTAGCTTCTCCATCTTCATTATATTTCCCGATACGCGGGCCTAAAACAATAGCTGCTGCTAGTGCTGCAAAACCACCCATGGCATGAACAGCGGCAGAGCCGGCAAAATCATTAAAACCTCTGGCTGCTAACCAACCGTTGGGATTCCAGACCCAGTTGGCCACAAGAGGGTAGAGAATGGCACAAAAGCAGACCACAAAAAGCGTATAGGCCCAAACTTTCATTCGTTCGGCAACGGCTCCTGAAACAATAGAAATGGCCGCAATAGCAAATCCTAATTGAATGAACCAAAAAAGGTGATTGGAAATACTTAAATCTAAACCTAAGTCATAGTCCATAATACCAAAGTCTAAAGCGAACCAGCCATTGGAAACCCCATAGGCAATGCCAAAGCCAACAAAGAAAAAGGCAAGGCCTCCAAATACAATGTCAATAATCACTTTAGCGATTATGCTCATGGCATTTTTGGCTCTTACAAAGCCTGCCTCTAAAAGAGCAAAACCGCCCTCCATTAAAAAAATAATTGCAGCACATAGAGCCACCCAAACCGTGTTAATGGCTTCTGTAATTTCGGGTGTAGCTGTTTGTGCAAGAGTGTTTGCATCCATAGTTTGTTTGTTTAAATAAGTATAGTTTTGTCTAGCAAAAGGTGTGGTGTTTCCACAAACTTTTATACTATGTTATACAAAATAGCACAATCAAAAAAGTTAGACAAGAAGACAGCTAAAGCTCTTTAAAGCATTGTCAAATTGATAAAATGAGGCAATTAAATTCAGAAATTAACAAAAAAGCATTCTATTTGTCATTAATTTGATAATGCCAAACGGTTAGAATAAAAAGTTTATCCCCTTTTTTTTACGCTATAGAAATTACCCAAAGCACAAAATCCTAGAAAGATAAAAAGGGATAAGTCAAGCCTTAAACCAAACAGAATCTGAGGGAGCGCATTAAGTTGAGATAAGATATAGATACCTAAGGCTATTGCAGAAGCATAGATCATAAACTTACCCACGGGTTTTGGGCTAAACAATC
>JBMYZB010000198.1:0-1952 GCA_049609945.1 Flavobacteriaceae bacterium | reverse complement strand
GTACTTCCTTGGTTGGCAAAATGGTAGCAATTGTGTTTCCAAAAAAAAGGATTTTCAAGTTGTTCCAAAACCATGCGAGCTAAAGAGAGTCCAGAGGTGGGACATCCAAACTGATCGGCGACAACCTCAATCTTCTTTTTGGTTTGTGCTAAAGCTGCTATGGTTTTGACAAAATTCTTTCCAAAGGGACTAAACAACCAGGAAATTCGGAGGACTACAGCCGGAATTTGTGCTTCTAATACGATCTTTTCTCCTCTAGCCTTTGATTGTCCATAAACACTTATGGGATTGATGGTATCGGTTTCTTGGTATGGAACGGTTGCCTTGCCATCAAAGACATAATCCGTAGAAAAATGGATCAGTTTTAGCTGATGTTTTTCACAAAAGGCTACGAGCTGTTTAACCCCTTTTTCATTAATTGCATACGCTTCATCCAATTCCTTTTCGGCTTGATCTACTTCAGTGTAGGCTGCACAATTAATGATGCCGTTAAAGGCCTTTTTAACAACATGTTTTTCGAGGGTTTGTGGTTGGGTAATATCCACTTCTTCTCGGGAGGCAAAGTGCAACTGAATTTTAGGGAATTGCCCCCTGAGGGCATGAAAACATCGCCCGAGTTGTCCATTAGCTCCTGTGACTAAATAGCTAGTCATACAAATTGTCTTTAAAATCAAAGAGGGGGGCTTGCTCCAAAGTGGGGTGTTTTTGGTCTTTTTCTGATTGAATCCACAGTGCTTTATCCAATTGCCAATCAATGCCCAAGGCAGGGTCATCGGGGGCAATGCTTCCTTCGCTTTGTGGGGCGTAAAATTGATCTACTTTATAATTGAAAATGGAGGTTTCACTTAGGGTAATATAGCCATGGGCAAAGCCCCGGGGAATAAAGAGTTGCCATTGGTTTTCAGCGCTTAACACCTGACTAAAATGTTGCCCAAAGGTGGGTGATCCTTTACGGATATCTACAATCACGTCTAATACTTCACCTTGTAAAACACTCACCAATTTGGATTGACTGTACGGAGGTAGTTGATAATGCAACCCTCTTAGCACCCCCTTTTTTGAATGGGTTAGATTATCTTGACAAAAGGAAATTATTTGGCCTGTAGCCTCTTGAAACACCTTTTGACTGAAGTGTTCCATAAAACTTCCACGGCTATCTTTGTAAGCCACGGGTTGCAATAAAAATGCCTCTTTAAATGGGGTTTCAAGTACTTTCACTTTTTGAGTTTGGTTGAGGTAAAAGTAGTTAATTTCTGCATACACCTTAGCCCCCTAAAGTAGGAAAGCACGCGTCAGAGAAGCACGCTATAATTTACTTTCCGTAGCGTTCCATGAGATAATTGCCGTAGGTTGTGTTTTGAAGCCTTCGAGCTTGGGCTCGTAGTTGTTCCAACGAGATAAAGCCTTTTTCGTAGGCAATTTCTTCTAGACATCCCACTTTAAGCCCCTGTCGCTTTTCGATGGTTTCAATAAATTGTCCTGCGGTTAAAAGCGATTCGTGCGTGCCCGTATCCAGCCATGCAAAGCCACGTCCCAAAGGTTCTACATGAAGGTTACCTGCTTTTAAAAAAGCTTGGTTTACACTGGTGATCTCTAACTCTCCTCGTGCCGAAGGAGCTACTTTTTTGGCAATTTCTACAACTGTATTCGGATAAAAATAGAGTCCAACCACTGCTTGATTACTTTTTGGGTTTGACGGTTTTTCTTCAATAGAAAGTGCCTTGCCTTGTTCGTTGAATTCGATAACCCCATAGCGTTGGGGATTTTTTACGGTATAGCCGAATACAGTGGCTAAGTTGGAGGATTCTGTTTTTTCTTTAGCACTACTTAGGGTTTTTTGAAAACCGTCTCCATAGAAAATATTATCGCCTAAAATCAAACAAACCGGGTCTTTTCCGATGAATGCTTCCCCCAAAAGAAAAGCTTCTGCCAATCCATTAGGTTGCTTTTGG
>JBMYZB010000197.1:0-1982 GCA_049609945.1 Flavobacteriaceae bacterium | reverse complement strand
CAGGGCGGGAACGCAGCAAGGGTAGGCGGTTGTAGCGGTGTGATGTAGGTCGCTTGCCCATTTTTTTACCACATGGCAAAAGTTGTTTTGATTTCGGGCGCTTCTTCTGGCTTGGGCAAGGCCACAGCCAATCTTTTGGCCGATCAAGGATATGTGGTATATGGCACATGCCGGGATCCCAAACAATATGACACGCCAAAAAACTATAGCCTTTTACCCTTAGATTTAAATCATAACTCTTCTATAGAAAAGACGGTAAATACGGTTATTGAGCAAGAACAGCGGTTAGATATACTGATCAATAACGCTGGAGCAGGTATTATTGGCCCGATGGAGGAATTGGAGGCTACAGCCATTCGAGATCATTTTGAAACCAATTGTTTTGGCCCGTTGTATCTCATTCAAAGAGTTTTGCCTCAAATGCGTTTGCAAAACAATGGTTTTATAATCAACATCACCTCCATAGGGGCGTCTATGGGTTTGCCCTTCAGAGGGGCTTATTCTGCCTCAAAGGGGGCTTTATCTTTGCTCACGGAAGCCCTGCGTATGGAAACAAAACCTTTTGGGGTAAAAATGTGCACCTTGGCTCCGGGTGATTTTGTGTCTGACATTGCCTCCCGCCGCTATTATGCACCCCAAAAAAAGCAATCACCCTATGAGGCCATTTACAAACAAAATTTAGACACCATAGATGAACATGTTTCTTCGGGGATACAACCGGAAAACATTGCCTATAAAATTAGTTATATCTTAACCCAAAAAAATCCAAAAGTACACTATCGAGTGGGGGCCCCTTTACAAAAATTTTCAGTTGTTTTAAAAGGCCTCATACCTAGCCGATGGTTTGAAAAATTAATTCAAAAATTCTATAATCTTTAAATCCACCATATGAAATTTTTTATCGACACCGCCAACCTCAATCAAATTAAAGAAGCACAAGCCTTAGGCGTGTTAGACGGGGTAACCACCAATCCGTCGCTCATGGCCAAAGAAGGTATTACCGGAGAAGAAAAAATTAAAAAACATTATTTAGCAATTTGTGAAGCGGTGGACGGCGATGTGTCTGCCGAAGTGATTGCTGTGGACTATGAGGGCATGATTGCCGAAGGCGAAGCTTTGGCTGCCTTGCATCCGCAAATTGTGGTCAAAATCCCAATGATAGAAGCCGGCGTGAAAGCATTGCGTTATTTTTCTGATAAGGGCATCAAAACCAATTGCACTCTTGTTTTTTCGGCCGGACAAGCCTTATTGGCAGCCAAAGCTGGAGCCACCTATGTTTCTCCCTTTATTGGTCGGTTAGACGATATTTCTTCTGATGGGATGAACCTTATTGCTGAAATCCGTGAGATTTATGACAATTATGCGTATCCCACCCAAATTTTAGCGGCCTCTGTGCGCCACACCATGCACATTATTCATTGTGCTAAAGTGGGCTCCGATGTGATGACCGGCCCGCTTTCGGCCATCAAAGGCCTCCTTAAGCACCCCCTTACTGATAGTGGTTTGGCACAGTTTTTAGCCGATCATAAAAAAGGGAATTGAGAAAAAGGTTAAATCACGACATATAATTCTCTTTTTTGCCAATGCTTCATCATTGATTTCTATGTCTAATTAAAGGTATTAGTAGTCGAAGCCTTACTGAAGAAATTTCAGCCGTTTTATATTTCCTCAGAATGCCAAAAGTATAATTTGCAAAAATTATTTCATAGCCAATAACAGCATCTTTTTTCATTTTTCGAAAGCCCAGTTTAAAGTCAAATCCACCATCTGCATTCCAAAATTTTTGGGGTGTCAGCATATAATCATTATACTCTATGGCCACGTGTCCCCTGGAGTAATTTCCATTAATGCCAAGCCCCACAAAAAAGGATTGATTTGTGCTTTTAAAAAAATCATAATCTAGTCCTAATTTGAAGTTTGTTGAAGAATAAAAGCCCTTTGGAGGTCCGTCTTGTATTAGAAACCCCCCTTGATAATTTCCA
>JBMYZB010000196.1:0-2028 GCA_049609945.1 Flavobacteriaceae bacterium | reverse complement strand
TGAACCGATAATTTGTTTTGAATGGATCATATTCTCGATTAATACACCCCCTAATTTCTTATTTGCTGACAAGATGTCGTTTGGCCACTTAACCTTGGTGTCAGAAAGTCCAAGATCAGAAATCGCATTGATCAAAGCAGTGCAAACGGCCGCATTAAGGAAAAAGGATTCTGTTACAGAAAGAGAATGAAAACGCTTGTAAACACTGAATGTCAAGTTTTTTCCTGAAAGGGCTGTCCACTTGTTTTGGAATTGCCCTCTGCCCTGCTCTTGATATGCTGCCCAGCAAAGATCATCATCTTTTGCTGTCCTCTGATGATGCCTTTGCTTTAAATAATCGTTGGTGGAAGGGATGGCATCAAGTTTGATTATATTGAAATTGTACATTTCGTGACACTATGAAGGCAAAAACTAATAAATTAGTACAAAAGTAGAAGAATTTAATGGCAAAAAACAATTCGAACGCAGATGTATTGATTACTCATATTTTAGAAGGAATTGAAAATCTCAAAGGGGAAGACATTCAACTGTTAGATTTGAGAGCTATCGATAACACACCGTGTGATTATTTTGTTGTTTGTAGTGGAAATTCAAATACTCAAGTGAATGCCATAGTGCAATCTGTTCAAAAAACAGTGAGCAAGGCAATTCACGAAAAACCTTTTCATTTGGAAGGACAAAACAATGCCGAATGGGTTCTACTAGATTATGTTAATGTGGTGGTACACGTTTTTCAAAAGCACATTCGTGCCTATTATAACCTTGAAGCCCTTTGGGGTGATGCTAAGACCACTCAAATTGCTTCAAACTATTAAAAACTATGGAAAAAGAAAATAAACCAAGTACACCTAAATTTAATATGTATTGGCTCTACGGTCTCGTAGTAGCCATAATATTAAGCTCACTAATTTTTGGAGGGACAGACTCTTTATCGGGTACCCGAAAAATCAATGTCTCCCAATTCGAAAACTTTCTAAATGCTGGAGATGTTAATGAGGTGCTCGTCATTCGCAATAAAAGTAGTGTTTTGGTCACCCTTAAACCCGAAGCACTGTCAAAACAAGAACATTCTAATGTTCGAGCTACCAATTTTTTGGGACAAGAAAACCTATCTGGGCCGCATTATCAATTAGAGGTGGGCAGCTTAGAACTTTTTGAGGAAAAGCTAGAAGTAGCTCGAAAAGAAGGTGTAGACTTTCGATGGGATTTCAAAACCATCGAGAATAGATGGATGGATGTTTTTGTTAGCTTTCTTCCAATTATAATCATAATTGCCGTTTGGATTTTCTTAATGCGTCGAATGTCTGGAGGAGGAGCCGGTGGACCGGGGGGTCAAATTTTTAATATTGGGAAATCTAAAGCCAAGCTCTTTGACCAAAATACAGATGTAAAAATCACCTTTCAAGACGTTGCAGGTTTAGAAGGTGCCAAAGAAGAAGTGCAAGAAATTGTTGACTTTTTAAAAAATCCAAAAAAATATACCGTTTTGGGTGGAAAGATTCCCAAAGGTGCCCTTTTGGTAGGATTGCCAGGAACAGGAAAAACTCTTTTAGCAAAAGCAGTTGCGGGAGAAGCCAAGGTGCCGTTTTTCTCTCTTTCTGGTTCTGATTTTGTTGAAATGTTTGTGGGTGTGGGTGCCTCACGTGTGCGGGACTTATTTAAACAAGCCAAAGAAAAGGCGCCTTCCATTATCTTTATAGATGAAATTGATGCCATCGGACGAGCGCGAGGGAAAAGTAATTTTACTGGTTCTAATGACGAAAGAGAAAACACCCTAAATCAATTGCTTACTGAAATGGACGGGTTTGGCACTAATACAAATGTGATCGTAATTGCCGCAACAAATAGAGCTGATGTGTTAGACAAGGCACTCATGCGAGCAGGTAGGTTTGATCGTCAAATTTATGTTGATTTGCCCGACCTCAAAGAACGTAAAGAAATTTTTAAAGTACACCTCAAACCCCTTAAGGTCACCAAAACTTTGGATATAGATTTTTTGTCAAAACAAACTCCCGGTTTTTCCGGAGC
>JBMYZB010000195.1:0-2035 GCA_049609945.1 Flavobacteriaceae bacterium | reverse complement strand
CTTTAAAAACCTCAAAAAACAACTGTGATCCTGATTGCAAATGTTTGGCTTTAATGGGCTTGTTGGGAAACCCTTGAAATACTAAACCCGAAATCACAGCAATGTCTCGAAAACGACGTCGGGCCATTTCAGAAATATTTATACTTTTCTTAAGATCGTCCAACAAATGGTCTGGAGTAAATAGATTGTTGTCTAAAATAGCCTGAGGATCAAAAGCCTGATCGGAAAGCAATTCAAAACCATAATCATTAAAGGCCATGGTGAAACTAATAGGTTGCCACAAACTAATGCGATACGCTATCAAACTGGCCAAGGCTTCGTGAATGGCATAGCCTTCAAACGGATAAAAAATCGTGTGAAAACCTTCACGGGTTTCAAAGCGTTCAATTAGCAATTGGTTGGCTTGGGGCAACACAGATTCTTTTTGTTGTTGTTCAAAAATGGGTTTCAGGGCCATAAATTCAGGGCTTTTATTTTTTTCTACCTCAAAGAGGGTGTTTTTAAGCAATTCACTCAGGTGGGCACTAAAGCTCATGCGGCCACCCATCCATGCAGGAATGCGAGCCTTTTTTGCTTTAGATTTACGTACAATCACGTCCATGTTATGGATGCGAATGAGTTCCAAATGTCGGCCAGAAAACGTAAACACCTCCCCGGGTTTTAATTTGGAAACAAACCATTCTTCGATGGTACCCAAGTGTCCTCCCTTTTGAAAGCGCACCCTCAATTGTGCGTCACTCACTATGGTGCCCATAGACATGCGGTGTCGCATGGCAATACTTTTGTTTAATACCCTAAGTGTGCCATCTTCCAACACACTCACTTTTTTATATTCATCATAATGTTCCAAACTTTGGCTGCCACGAACTAAAAAATTAAGAAGCCATTGCCATTTTTCTTTTTCCAACGTTTGAAAACAAAAGGTGCTTTGCACAATGGGAAACAACTCCTCTGGTCTAAAGCCCGAACCCACCGCCAAGGTCATCATAAACTGAAGGAGCACGTCATAAGAGTTTAAATAGGGAATACGATCTTCGATCTGTTGTTGTGCAATACCTTTTTGCAAAGCCACTGATTCAATAAGTTCCATGGCATGGGTGGGTAAAAAATGGATAGTACTCTTAGCTCTAGGTTGGTGTCCGCTGCGTCCTGCTCGTTGAATAAAGCGCCCCACCCCTTTGGGGCTGCCCACCTGAACACAATTTTCTACGGGACTAAAATCTACTCCCAAATCTAAACTGGAGGTACACACCACCACCTTGAGGTTGTTTTTGCGTAAGGCCTCTTCTACCCATAAGCGAATTTTTTTATCAATGCTGCCGTGGTGCATGGCTATATTGCCCGCCAAATTTGGATCGGCTTCTAACAAGGCATGAAACCACAATTCACACTGGGCTCTGGTATTTGTAAAAACTAAGGTGCTTTGGTGTTTTTGAATTAAAGTGAGCACCAGGGGCAAAAGATGCAAACCCAAATGACCCCGCCACGGAAAACGCTCCATGGTTTTGGGTAACAATGAATACACACTAATTTTTTTATTGATTGCAGCCTTTATAACCGAATAATTTTGAGTGTCACCTAGCAAAATACGACGGGCTAAATCTGGATTGCCTAAGGTGGCTGAAATGCCCCAAACCCGTAATTGTGGAAGAAAGGAGCGTAAATAAGCGAGGGCCAATTCCACCTGTACGCCCCTTTTGGTGCCCAGCAATTCGTGCCATTCATCCACAACCACCACTTGGAGGTGTTTAAAAAAATCTTGATGGTCTTTGGTGCTTAACAAAACATGAAGACTTTCAGGGGTGGTTATTAAACCAAAAGGAGGTGTGCGTTTTTGTTTGGCACGTTGGTTTTGAGGAGTATCTCCTGTGCGTAGGGCCACTTCAGTGCCAGGGAGCAAAGCAGCATTCATTTTTTGAGTAGTTTGCTGGATTTCAACTGCCAGAGCCCGAAGGGGAGTAATCCAAAGGGCAAAGAGTCCTTTTTTTAGGGGTTGTTTTTTTTTGGCAGCATTCACAATGCCTCCCCAGAGGGC
>JBMYZB010000194.1:0-2059 GCA_049609945.1 Flavobacteriaceae bacterium | reverse complement strand
ATCGAGCCCGGAGGTTTTATTTTTATGATGACCCTAAAAACCCGAGTAATTGGCACTTTTGCTTATCTTAAAGAAGATATTGGCGTGTATGAATATAGCAAAATGGCCATTCGAGAAGATATGCAGGGTAAAGGCTATGGCACCCAACTTTTGCAATTTGCTCTGCGCTTTGCAGAACAACACCATTGGAAAAAGCTACTTCTATTCTCTAATAGAAAACTTGAAAATTCAATTCATCTCTACCAAAAATTTGGGTTTGAAGAAGTGCCTTTGGGAAATCCACCTTACAAGCGGGGCGACATAAAGATGGAACTTAAGCTCGGCTAAGGATTTTAAAAAAATTAATCTCGCCTCAATTTTTTATACTTAATTCGTTCCGGCAGGAGTTCTTTCCCCAAGCGCTTTCTTTTATTTTCTTCATAGTCTGTAAAAGAACCTTCAAAGAAATAGACCTGAGAATTTCCTTCAAAAGCTAAAATATGTGTGCAAATACGGTCTAAAAACCAACGATCATGTGAAATTATAACCGCACAGCCCGCAAAATTTTCCAGTCCTTCTTCAAGAGCTCGAAGTGTATTTACATCCAAATCGTTTGTGGGTTCATCCAACAATAACACATTGCCCTCCTCTTTCAAAGTCATAGCCAAATGTAGACGGTTGCGTTCCCCTCCAGAAAGAGTAGCTACTTTTTTGTTTTGTTCACTCCCACTAAAATTAAAACGACTCAAATAAGCTCTAGAGTTTATTTGTCTCCCTCCCATTGTAATGAGTTCTTGACCCTCGCAAAAGTTTTCCCAAATAGATTTTTGAGGATCGATGTTGCTGTGGTTCTGATCTACATAAGCAGTTTTTACTGAGACGCCCACTTCAAATGTTCCGGCTAGGGGCTCCAATTCTTTTAATAATAAACGAAACAGAGTGGTTTTTCCGGCTCCATTGGGCCCAATGATGCCCACTATACCCGCTTGGGGTAATCTAAAACTAAGGTTTTCATATAGTAATTTATCACCAAAACCCATAGCAATATCTCTGGCTTCAATCACTTCACTGCCTAATCGTGGGCCGTTGGGCACATAAAGTTCTAATTTTTCGTCAACCGATTTTTGATCTTGTTGCAACAGTTTGTCATAATTGTTTAGACGTGCTTTTTGTTTAGCTTGTCGTCCTTTGGGAGCCATACGAACCCATTCTAATTCACGCTCCAGTGTTTTTTGACGTTTGGAGGCATGCTTCTGCTCTTGCGCCAAGCGTTTAGCTTTTTGATCTAACCAAGAAGAATAATTACCTTTCCATGGAATTCCTTCTCCCCGATCCAATTCTAGAATCCAGCCTGCTACGTTATCTAAAAAATATCTGTCGTGGGTCACGGCAATTACAGTGCCTTTATATTGAGCTAAATGCTGCTCCAGCCAGTGCACCGATTCAGCGTCCAAATGGTTGGTCGGTTCATCCAAAAGAAGAATATCGGGTTGCTGCAAGAGCAATCGGCACAAGGCCACTCGTCTTTTTTCTCCTCCAGAAAGTAAACTAATTTGATGATCTGCATGAGGGGTTCTCAATGCATCCATGGCCAATTCGAGTTGGTTGTCAAGTTCCCAAGCATTGGCAGCATCAATGGCATCTTGTAAGGTGGCTTGGCGTTGCATTAAACGCTCCATTTTTTCAGCATCTTCATACACTTCCGGCAGGCCAAATTGCTCATTAATTTGTTGATATTCATCTAATATAGCTGTGGTAGCGGCCACCCCTTCTTTAACCACTTCAATTACGGTTTTAGTAGCATCCATTTCTGGCTCCTGAGCCAAATAGCCTAACTTGTATTCTTGAGAAAAAACAACACGTCCTTGGTAGCTTTTTTCTAAGCCAGCAATAATTTTCAGCAAGGTAGATTTTCCAGAGCCATTTAAACCTAAAATCCCAATTTTAGCTCCATAAAAAAAGCTTAGTGAAATGTTTTTTAAAACCGGTTTTTGTACTCCTTGGTAGGTTTTTGAAACCCCCGACATGGAAAAAATGATCTTTTTATCTTCTGCCATAGCTTAGATTCTACCGCGAAGGG
>JBMYZB010000193.1:0-2073 GCA_049609945.1 Flavobacteriaceae bacterium | reverse complement strand
GTAAATGAAAATCCAGATTTCCCGCTTTTATTGTTTTTGGAGGATTATTAAAGCCTTTGCCTCCCAAAATGGACACTTGTTCTTTTTGGTTGGCCGTGGCAACTTGGAGTTGCAAAACATTTTGTCCACCTTGGCTATTCGGTTCGGCTTTTACAAAGTCAAAAAAACCGCGCAGTGCGGGTTCAGGAATTACAAATTGAAAATTGGGCAGACTGTAAAGCGATCGCAATTGTAAAAGTACTTCTTCTTCGGCCGGGAGTTCTCCTTGCATTTGGTCGGCCATGCGCATAAAAGAGCCGGCAAATGGAGAGCTAATATAATATTCTCCCGCCTCAGCTCTGAGGTTAATGGCACCATCTTGTGGTTTATTAAAGGTGAATAAAATATTGTGGATATTAGCAATTTCACCTTCTTTTAGGTAGTGTTCATGGCGTGTACCGTCTCCGGCTTCCACAATTTTTAAATAGCGTTCTCCGTTTTCATCCAACACTAGACCCTCGGTTACATTTTCTTGGAAGCTTACATAATTAATGGAAAAATCTTGCCCATCAAAATCATCTTCCCAAACAAAGGTGTTGTTTACGTGTTCTGAAAGCAAGAGTGGTCCCTGCAGTTTTTTTCTAGTGGGTGTGCCGTTTCGTTCACCATCCACCAGCACGGTGAGATAGGTTTTTTCGGAAAGAAAAACATTTTCTGTTGCCCCTTCTCTAATAGGCATCATGCCCTCATAGCCAAAATAGCGTGTGACAAAAGCCCCTAAAATGATAAGAATAAAAGACAGGTGCAGCAATAAAATTGCCCATTTTTCTTTACGTAAAAGTTTATACTTAAATATGTTACCTGCAAAATTTAGCATCATCAAAGCCAAGAGGGCTTCAAACCACCAAGCATTGTATATCCAAATTTTAGCAGCATCGGTGCTATACCAGCTCTCGAGAAAAGTGCCTAGTCCCATAGCGGTGGGAAACAGCACAAATAATACTGCTGTTAGTCGTGTAGAAAATAAAAGCGATGCGATTTTTCCTTTCATCAATAACTCCTTCTTATTCGTATATCCGCTCACAAATATAGGGCTAGAAAGTCAAAATAAGGGATTCCTTTAAAAGATTAATTTCGAGGTGAGCAAAACCACTTCAATAAGCAGAGAAACCATTAAAACGTCAAAGGTAGTACTTGCTTTAATTTGCCCTAAGATGGCTGTGAGATAACTCATGGCAAAAACCACACTCACCACCAGAAGGGTAAAGTTTAATGGGTTCATGCCTTCAATTGTAATATAATAGGCTGCAAAAGCACCCACGTAACTGAGCAATATGATGCACATCGGAATGACTAAAAGAAAATGTTTAAGGTAAATTTGTTGTAGATTGTTGTAGGTTATCATGATTTGCTAATATAGGTACCATAAAGATACAATTTTTATTTGATTTGGGGTTGCACTACAAACATTTTCAAATAAAAAAGAGTACCCATATTACGAGCTCGGTCTTTGGCTAAATTCATTTTTTCTCCTTCAAAATGTTCCTCCAGAGTTTCAAACCACAAATTGAGCCATACACCAAAATGCATAGAGTTAATAGAATAGTTGTTTTGAGCATCTACCTGTTGATGTTTTAAAATGGGATCGCCTTTGAATTTTGACACAAAAATAAATTGGTTTCCCAAAAATCAGTGAGCCGTTGCAAATGTTTGAGCCAATCATCAATAGCCTGATTAAAAATAGGGCCGAGCAACGTGTCCCTTCTTACTTTTTTGTAAAAACAATCAACCAGTTGATACACGCCGGTTCGGGTTTGAATTTCCTTTTTCATATGTTTCAAGATAATTAGCGTATGCTCTGTAAGAAATATTAATCTGATTACTTCCAACACCACATAAAAGCAATGGCGAAAGTAAGAACGCAAATCCTATCAAGCAGGTTAAATTTTAACTAAAATTCTAAAACAAATTTAGGCCGCTTCTCCGGAAAATATTTATTTTTTATGAATCTTTTAGTGAAAAACAAAATGGAACTGGCGCTTTTACAATGCCCTAAACCCGAAAAGAAATTGTAACTAGAAAAATTTACTTTTA
>JBMYZB010000192.1:0-2082 GCA_049609945.1 Flavobacteriaceae bacterium | reverse complement strand
ATCATTTACATCACAATGTGTATGAAGAAAAAGCCTTTGGCGTGAGTTCACCCCTTTGGGATTTTATTTTTGGAACCCTGCCTCCTAAAGGGAGAATAAAGCGAAAGATTAAGAATTAATCAAAATAACTAAAATTCTCTCCGGCTTTAATGTTTTTAAGTGTTTCAAACATCAGTCGGATCACGTTTTCCACATCTTCTTTTTGAACCATTTCTACCGTGGTATGCATATAGCGTAAAGGAAGGGAAATAAGAGCCGATGCCACGCCGCCATTGCTGTAAGCAAAAGCGTCGGTGTCTGTGCCTGTATAGCGAGAAGAGGCCAACCGTTGAAACGGAATTTTTTCTTTCTCTGCCGTTTCAATAATGCGTTCTCTTAAATTATTTTGCACTGCTGGTGCATAGGAGATCACAGGCCCCAAGCCTATTTCCGTATGCCCTTGTTCTTTTTGATTGATCATGGGTGTGGTGGTGTCATGACATACATCGGTTACTAGAGCCACATTGGGCTTAATGGTTTGAGTGATCATTTCAGCCCCCCGCAAGCCCACTTCTTCTTGCACGGCATTGGTCACATAAAGTCCAAATGGAAGTTTTACGTTTTGTTCTTTGAGCAAACGAGCCACTTGAGCAATCATAAAGCCGCCGGCACGGTTGTCTATGGCCCGACAAACAAACTTATTACCATTAATAATTTGAAAACTATCCGGATAAGTAATCACGCAACCCACATGCACCCCCATTTTATCAACTTCTTTTTTGTCTTTGGCACCAATGTCTATAAAGATATTATCCAGTTTAGGAGTTTCTTCCTTGCCAGCTTTTCGGGTGTGAATGGCTGGCCAACCAAACACGCCCTTCACCATTCCTTTTTTGGTGTGAATGTTCACCCATTTAGACGGGGCAATTTGATGATCACTGCCACCATTACGCACCACATAAATCAATCCCTTGTCTGTAACATAATTTACATACCAAGAAATTTCATCCGAATGCCCTTCAATCACTACTCGATAGTCCGCCTCAGGATTGATTACGCCAACCACACTGCCATAGGTGTCGGTAATAAAAGTATCCACATAGGGTTTCATATAATCCATCCATAACTTTTGTCCATTACTTTCATAACCGGTAGGAGCGGCGTTATTTAAATATTGTTCTAGAAAAGTGAGGGCTTTTTTATCGATAATGTTCATAACCGTTTTTTCTTATTTTGAAATGAGGTGCTAAAATAATAATAATGATCTTTTCAACTCATTATCACCAATGATAATTTTGTACTTTTACGCCCATGAAAAAGGCCCTTATTTTCCTTTCTTTTTCTTGGATTTCGATTTGCTTCTCTCAAACCGATAGCTTAACCCATTATAAAGAGATTTTAGAACGTTTTGAATCAGACAGTCTAGATAGCTATGGTATTGCGCTAGACGAAGTTATCTTATTTCAGCCCCTGCGCTTTTCCAGCATGAAAGATTTAAAGGCCTATTTGATTTTGCGAAACCGAACCCTGCGTGTCTATCCTTATGCCAAGTTAGCCGGAGATCGATTGGATTCTCTCACACTTCGAATGGAGCGAATTCAAAACAAACGCAAACGCAACCTATACCTCAAACGCATTGAAAAGTTCATTTATGATGAATTTGAAGAAGAATTAAAAAAGCTCTCCCGTTCTCAAGGTCGCATATTAATTAAATTGGTACACCGCCAAACGGGAGCCACCACTCACGAACTAGTTAAAGAATTACGCAACGGTTGGCGTGCCTTTTTTTATCAAACCACTGCCAGCCTTTTTGATCTTACTCTCAAGGCAGAATATCAACCTGAAACCATTTATGAAGATTTTTTAATTGAAGATATTTTACAACGAGCTGCCGCAGACAAACTCATCGAATTAGACGCTACTGCACTAGAATATAATCTAGACAGTCTTTATCCGCTATGGAAGGCAAAAAAGAAACGAATTGAATTCGATTAGTTTCCCTTCTGAAAGTTTTCAACACCTATTATTATTTTGTAGAAATTAAAATGAAAAAATAAATTGTGTGAACAAAAAAGGGTGTTATATTTGCACCCGCAAAAGAGT
>JBMYZB010000191.1:0-2125 GCA_049609945.1 Flavobacteriaceae bacterium | reverse complement strand
AGAATTAACTAAGCCATCAATTTCTTTTGTCGCATTCTTTATGTGAATTTTTTCATTACGAGTCAATAATCCTGTTTGATCAATTTTAATTCGGATGGCTTCTAAAGAGCGAGTAATCCATTTAGAGAGAAAAAAAGATAAAAACAATACGCCAAAAAAGAGCAAAATATAGATTTGATACAAACTTTCTAAAAATGTATTTAGCTCATTTTCAGAAAAAGACACATCTTCAAAATACGGAAAAAACAAAATGCCATAGGGCCTATTCATTTGGTCTCGAAGCAATCTATAGGAGGCGTGAAATTTATCTAAATCAGCATAATTGTTTTCTAAGAAACGTTCTTCTTCACTGTTTTTAATATTTGCAATTAACTGCGGTTCCAACTCATAATTATTGGCAATTATGGCTAAAGGAGTATGGTAGATAAACAGTGGTTTTCCTTGGGTAGTAAACAATGAATATTGGACGTTGTGAATGGTGTTAATTTTTTCAAAATCATCTTTGTAAGAACGCCACAGACTATCTGGCTTTTGAGACATCTCATATTTATCAACTAAATGATTAATATGCCTTTTAATTTGTGCCTCCTTTCTATCCAAACGCCCTAGATGGTAGGCTTCACGTTGGGACTCATATTGAATGCTGGTGGAACCCAATATCAAAACTCCCGAAAGAAACAGGATAAGCACCATAATAAGAAAGATGCGGGTTCGTAAGGCCATTTTAGGAAGAAGTATCATAGCTTATTTTGTTTTTGACTTACGCCATGTATTATATCCTTTTATGCCACTATATAGAAGTAAACTCAGCAGAAGTAGCCCCCCAAAACCCCACCACCATTGGAGGGTGTTTTTGAGTATTACCAAAAAAACAATGGCAAATAAGAGCAGTGTAGCTCCTTCATTCCAAATACGCATAAACGTTTCGCTATAATTAAATTGGTTGCGCTGCAACTGTTTAAAAATTTGATGTGTTTTGAGATGATAGGCCCCCAAAATACCTACAAAAAATAATTTAAAAACCATCCAAGATTGTGTTAACCATGAGGGCATCAAAAGTAATAAGATAAGGGCAAAAAGAACGGCTAAAACGGCAGAAGGCCAAGCAATGATAAACCACAATCGTTTGCTCATCAACTTCAATTGTTCGGATAAAATGCTACGATGGGGCTCCTCTTTTTGTTGTGCTTCTATGTGATATATAAATAATCTAGGGATATAAAAAAGCCCAGCAAACCAAGTAATCACAAAAATGAGATGTAACGCCTTAAAATAATTATAATACAACTTGTTTGGGTTTTAAATTTTAAAAATACAAAAATTGCAGCGGTTCAAAGTGTTCCACTAGGTGTTTGCAATTGTAGCTTTTTTATTTGATGTCTTAAAAAATAAAGGGTCACCAAAGTGGCTAACACTTCCGCCGCCGGAAAAGCCATCCAAACGCCTGTAATTCCCCAATAGGATGAAAACAGATACAATAAAGGAATAAAGAAAAAGCCTTGTCGAGTGAGCGTGAGAAGTAAAGCTGGAATGGCTTTGCCTATAGCCTGAAAAAAAGCAGCACCAATAAGTTGAATACCCACAATGGGTAAAGCGGCAAAAACCCAACGCAAGGCAGAAGGGGTTCCCTTTATCACGGCTGTTTCTGTTGTAAATAGGTGAGGAATGGCATCAGAAAAATAGAAAATTAATAGAAACACCACCCCGGCCATAAGAGTGGCATACTTAAGTGATACAGAAATGACCTCTCGCACTCGCCCATACAAGGAAGCTCCAAAATTATAGCCAGCAATTGGCAAAAAACCTTGCGTTATTCCCAAAATAGGAAACGTAGCAAACATTAACATCCTACTTATAATGGCATAGACCGCTAAAATGGAAGCTCCTCCTAAGTCATACAAAATGGTATTAACCAACAATACCGTAATACTCACCATGGCTTGTCTAGCTAGGGTCACAAAACCAAGTGCACTAATCTCTTTAACAATGGACAGCTCTAACTTGAAATCGGAAAGCTTTAAATGCAACTCTGATTTTTTGGAACTGAAAAAATAAAAAATGTAAAGGGCACAAACGCCATATGATAAAGTAGTAGCCCAGGCAGCACCAGACATACCCAAGTCAA
>JBMYZB010000190.1:0-2183 GCA_049609945.1 Flavobacteriaceae bacterium | reverse complement strand
ACTACTAGAACAGTGTTCACGTAAGCCAAAACCACTCCCTACTATGAAAATCAATCCAAAAGTGAAATCAATTTTTGATTTTTCTTATGAAGATTTTACTTTGGTAAACTATGACCCACATCCTCATATTAAGGGAAAAGTAGCTATTTAAAAGGTTTCCTTTTTCAAAAAATCAATCAAGGTTTCAATGTCTTGTTGGCTATTATAAAAATGAATCGATACCCTTATAAAACCACCCCGTTGAGCAACGCTAATATTATTTTGGGTCATTCTGTCAAAACGATTATTTTGATCTGGAATGGCAAAAATACTACTATGCTTTTTTCGTTGTGCTACCCAGGGCAACAATAGGCCTAAATCATCAAGGGCTGCTTGTAAGATTTGAGTTAAAGCTGTTTTTTGAGCTAACATTTGCGCAAAACCTCTTTCTTCGATCAAAGTTATAGCTTTTTCCAAAGAGGCAGAGGCCAAAATATTGAAATGCCCCACATAATAGCGTTCCTGAATTTGAGCATAGCTTTTATTGGCTATTTGTAAAAATTGCTCTGAAAGAAAAAGAACACCATTACCAAAACCAGCCATCAACCATTTATAGCCACTAGCAGCTATAATATCAAAAGGACTTTGTGCAAAAGAAAACGGTGCTGTGCCCAAAAACTGCGTCCCATCTCCAATAATGAGTAGGTCAGGATATTTTCGTTTTAAAAAATGTAAAAATTCTTGATCTATCTCTAAGCCTGAAATGTATTGTACTACACTCAAAGCCAAAACATCTATACTTTCTTTTTCTAAAGCTTCAGCAATGTTTTTTTCTAGGTGTCCTGAAACCGGAATTTTTACTACCTCAAATCCCTTTTCGAGTATAGCTTTTGTCAAAGAAGGGTAATCTTCTTCCAGTGTCAAAAAACGCATGTTGGATGGCAAAAAAGACAATACAAAACGAATAGCTTCTGAAAAATTGGAAACTAATAAAGTCTCAGAGGCCGATGCACCAAAAAAGTTTCCCACATGTTCTGTTTTTGCTTTTAGGGTTGCGTAGGCATCCAATTTATACTGATCTCCTTCCAAAAAATAGCGTTGATCTTCTGCATGTCTAAATTGTAACAAAGCCTGGGGCATCAATCCCACATAGGCCGTGTTGAAATAGGCAGTATGTTTTAGAGGGGGAAATTTGTCAATCATAGCTACTTAAGACAGAAAGTGTATTTTTGCCTTCAAAAGTAAGATTAATAATGAACAATATGGATGTTGCCAAGAGAGAAATTACGCTAATCGCAGCCGCTTCTCAAAACCAAGTGTTGGGCAAAGACAACAAACTGATTTGGCACCTCCCAAAAGACCTTAAGAGATTTAAGACGCTAACCTCTGGACATTGCATAATTATGGGAAGAAAAACCTTTGAATCACTTCCTAAGGCTCTACCCAATAGAACCAATATTATATTGACCCGAAATCCAGCCTATCAAGCCCAAGATGCTGTTGTAGTACATTCTGTGGAAGAAGCCTTAGAGCATTCAAAAAACGATGGCCAACCTTTCATATTAGGAGGGGGAGAAATTTACAGCCTTTTTATTCCTATTGCCCATAAAATTGAATTGACTCGTATTCATCACAACTTTGAGGGAGACGCTTATTTTCCTAAAATTGACCCTAAACAATGGAAATTGATTTTTCAGGAAGATTATTATAAAAAAGAGGATCACCCCTATGATTTTTCATTTTTAACTTACATAAAAACAAACCCATGAAAGCAGCAGTATTTCCGGGCCAAGGAGCCCAATTTCCCGGTATGGGAAAAGATTTATATAACAACAATACTAAAGCCAAAGAACGTTTTGATCAAGCCAATGAAATCTTAGGGTTTTCTATCACTGAAATAATGTTTGGTGAAGATGCTCAAGCTTTACAACAAACTAAAGTTACACAACCAGCCATCTTTTTACATGCTGTTATTTTGTTTGAAACAGCCCCTAAACAATTTCTTCCAGATATGGTGGCCGGCCATTCGCTAGGTGAGTTTTCTGCACTAGTTGCCGCTGGGGTTTTTTCTTTTGAAGCCGGTTTGGAGTTAGTTTTTCAACGGGCATTGGCCATGCAAGAAGCATGTGAGAAAGCCCCTGGAACCATGGCAGCTGTGTTAGGCTTAGCAGATGAAGTGGTGGTGGATGTCTGTGCAAAAGTGG
>JBMYZB010000189.1:0-2191 GCA_049609945.1 Flavobacteriaceae bacterium | reverse complement strand
CTATTTGAGGAAATTCGCTTTTCAAAGTATCCAAAAAGGAATCAAAATTTTGATTTCCGTAAACATCGGGCTCCCTAGTACCCAAAAGGTTTAAATTTGGACCGTTAATTATGGAGAGTTTCATTTTAAATATTTTTGTAAAAATACTAAATTTATTTTCGATACATAACTCATTTAAATGGAGTGGGCTTCACCTGATAAATATAAAAACCTTACGATTTGAATTGGAAAGAAGCTATAGTTGCATATAAAAGCTATTTGAAGATAGAGCGAGGAATGGCTAATCACACGCTAGAAAATTATGAACTTGACGTGGAGGCGCTTAGGGCTTTTTTGACGAAAAATGATATGGACGCCTCGCCCCTTTCCATAGATTCTGAAACCCTCAAGCAGTTTCTATATGAAGAAGCTAAAAGAAAAAAAGCAACTTCTCAAGCCCGACGTTTATCGGGTTTAAAAAGTTTTTTTAACTATTTAGTTTTTGAATCCTTTCGAGAAAACAACCCAACTGATTTATTGGAAGCACCTAAGTTGGGGCGCAAACTGCCAGACGTATTAACTATCGGAGAAATTGAAAACCTTCTAAACCAAATTGATTTGAGCCATCCGCAAGGGCATCGGAACCGAGCCATAATAGAAACTCTTTATGGAAGTGGATTGAGGGTTTCCGAATTGGTGGAAATGACCCTTTCCAACTTGTTTTTTAAAGAAAATATCATTAGAGTGTTTGGAAAAGGAGGAAAACATCGATTGGTGCCTTTGGGAGCCTATGCCAAAAAATATTTAAAAATTTATATTGAGGAGTTTCGAGTCCACCAAAATATTGATCCTCAAAGTGAGGATATTGTTTTTCTGAATCGAAATGGCAAAGGGCTTTCTCGTATGATGATCTTTACCATCATAAAAAATCTTTTACCTGCCGCTCAAATTAAAAAAAAAGTGAGTCCTCATTCGTTTAGGCATTCCTTTGCAACCCACTTGTTAGAAAATGGAGCTGATTTAAGAACCATACAAACCCTGCTAGGCCATGAAAGTATTACCACCACAGAGATTTACACACATTTAGACACCCAGCATTTAAAATCTACCTTAGAAAAGTACCACCCCCGGCAGGCATTATAGTGTTTATTCTACTACCAAGCGAAACCCCTCTCCATGAATATTAAGGATTTGAACACGTTCGTCTTTGTTCATATATTTTCGGAGTTTGGCAATATATACATCCATACTTCTAGAGGTAAAATAGTTGTCATCTCTCCAAATTTTATTCAAAGCCAAATCGCGTGGCAAAAGATCATTTAAATTAAGCACAAGCATTTTGAGCAATTGATTTTCTTTAGGAGAGAGTTTGATTGCATTTTCTTGTTTGTAGGTTAAATACCGTAACTTAGAATTGAACGTAAAATCGCCAAATTTGAATTCAAATACTTCCGATTTAGGCGATTGCACGAGTGTTCTCCGATTAAAAACAGCTTTTATTTTGGCTAACAATACGTCTGAGTCAAAGGGTTTTGTTAAATAATCATCAGCACCGATTTTGAATCCCTTCAAAACATCTTCTTTAAGGGTTTTGGCTGTTAAAAAGAAAAGCGGAACTGATTCGTTTACTTCACGAATTTCTTTAGCCAAGGTGAATCCGTCTTTATGGGGCATCATTACGTCTAAAATAATGAGATTATAATCATTTTTAGTAAATTTCTCATACCCTTCAATTCCGTTTTTAGCCAGCGTAACATCAAAATCATTAAGCATTAAATAGTCTTTTAAAATACTTCCAAAATTAGGGTCGTCTTCAACGAGTAGGATTTTTTTATTGTCGTTTTTCATTTCATATTATTTAGTTCGAGGTTTCTTTGTTTAAAGGCAGCACCAATGTGAATGTTGACCCTTCACCAGACTTGCTTTTGAGTTCAATTTGCCCGTGGTGTAGGTCAATTATTTTTTTTACATAGGCCAACCCTAAACCGTGCCCTTTAATATTATGCACGTCTCCTGAGGTTTCCCTGTAAAATTTTTCAAAAATCATTCGTTGTGAAGCGGGTGACATTCCAAAACCTTGATCTGTAATAGATATATAAAGCTGCTGATTTTCTGTCCACGTATCGATTAAAATATTGGGGGCTTCTTCGGTGTATTTTATAGCATTGTCTAAAATATTTATGATCACATTTGTAAAGTGGTTGGCATTACC
>JBMYZB010000188.1:0-2238 GCA_049609945.1 Flavobacteriaceae bacterium | reverse complement strand
TAATTTAGATTATACGTTGTTTTCAGAGTTCCAAAATGTTTTGCAATCAAATCCCTTAACTAAGAATTCAAGATGGAATCTAAATTTTACTTTTTTATGAGATGATGCAGCAAAGAGAAATAGAAATGCATAAAATGCGATGGTTAATGCGTCATCTAGTCCGGTTCCATTTACTATTCTTGTAAGCAGTGCTCCTATCATTACCATAGCCAATAGGATCCCGCCAAAATGTCTGATTTTGGGAACTAATACAATAAATCCTCCTCCCGTTTCTAGTATTCCCACTAAAATCCTAAACCATACAGGATATCCCCAATCTTGAAATGCATCAGTCCACATCCCTTCTGTATCAAATTTTCGTATTCCGTTAACAATTACTCGATAAGCAGGGTGAGCAATAATTAACCATATTAAGATTGGATGAATTTTTGTCAACTGATTTTGGATAGAATTTACCATTTTATTCATTTGTTTCCTTTTTATAAATTTCTAAATGAGCGAGAACTCATTATATATCCACATCCTTTCAACAAGCTTAAGGAAGATGCGCTTGTATTCTTTATCACGAATTTTGGATCAATTAAAGGAATATCCCGAGTGCAGAAAGGTATACAAAATAGAACTTCAGTAACAAAATGATCTTTAACTATGGAGGGTGATAATTGTAGGTCTTTCATGATATTTTCTTATCGTTTAGGGTAATGTTTCTAAAATAATAAAAAAAACTTTAGTGTCATAGAATCAAAGGTCTTAGCACGTATTAAAGAAGAAATAGAACCTGTGAAAGACCTGCGCTAGAAGTGGAATGTTTTGAAGGTACATTAGCGGGTTTCTGTTCCAAAAAAGCCGGTTGTTGCAATTTCTTTATAGCCTGTACTATCCGCCACAATCCAATAGGCCTCCAAGTTGGGATCATTTTCAATTAGAGGTTTACTTTCCTCAATGGGCATCACCATCAAGGCCGTGGCCCAAGCATCGGCCGTCATACAATCGGGTGCCAACACGGAAGCACTAAGCACAGGAGAGGGCAAGGCCAATCCATTTAGGGGATTAACAGAATGTACAAAACGCTGTCCGGTTTTGGGATCTATTCTATTCTTACGGTAGTTACCCGAAGTGGCAATGGCTTGGTTTACTAAAGGGAGGGTGGTAATCAGTGCTTGGTCTGTTTCTGGGTTGGGGTTTTCAATGGCTATGGCCCAGGGTTTTTTGGAACGGAGGCTGTTGCCTTGCGCCACCAATTCACCACCAATTTCTACTAAATGATTTTTACTGCCAAGTTGTTGTAAATAAAGTGCTATTTGATCCACCACATAGCCTTTGGCTAAGGCATTAAAATCAAAATAAATCCTAGGGTGTTTTTTGCGTATTTGATTTTGAGGTGTGAGTGTGGTTTTATCCCAACCGGTAAGTATTAAAAGGCTGTCCCGTTGGGCCTTGGTAAGTTGCCTAAGTGGTTTTTCTGGCCCAAAGCCATAGGCATTCACCAAAGCCCCCACGGTGGGGTCAAAATAGCCTCTGGTTTGCTGCCACACTTGCGCCGCTTTTTGATAAACTGCCACAAAATGAGTATCCACCACAACGGTAGTATCCCCTTTATTGATCCGACTAATGGCAGAATCCGGCAAATAGGTGGACATGGATTGGTTCAACACGTCAAACAGCGAGTCAATACCTTTTTGTACCTCCTCATAACTTGCTTTTAGGGGAGCATATTGCACCGTGTAGGTGGTGCCTAAGGCTCTTCCCTTATGACGCACAGCCTCCGTGTTGGGTGCACAACCTAGCAAAAGCAATAACCCTAACATCACTAATGAATTATTCATGGGCACTAATTTCTTGTAGTCCTTGATAGTTGATGGCATAGGGCGCACCCACCGTGAGGGGTTGTTCATAGTTTTCAGCATGGGCCAGCCCCACTCCAGCATAATAGATGCGAGCCTTAAAGGTAGCTGCGTGCACTCGCATTTTTTCCATAAAAGAAGCATCAAAGTCGGTAGGATTGTCTGGATAACATACCGCACGTACCACCACAAAATGGAGCTTTTTGTTTTTGAGACACACAAACTGTGGATCCTTTTTTAATTGGGAATTTACCGTCATAAACTCAAAACCTTCCGCTTCTAGGGCTTGTCCTACCGTGGTCATCGCCAATTGATGTAATTCTTTTTTTGAAAGCAATTTCATACAACAAAGGTATTGAAATTAATAAAATTTGATTTATTTTTTCTGCAATTG
>JBMYZB010000187.1:0-2317 GCA_049609945.1 Flavobacteriaceae bacterium | reverse complement strand
GAGATAGAATTAAAAATCCGGGACGTGTGATTGATCAAATGGTTAGCTTTGCCGATTTTGCTCCAACAATTTTAGCCGCAGCAAAGGTGACTCCTCAACAAATCACCATGCAGCCCATGGAGGGAAAAAATTGGACGGATTATTTTGATGATCATTTTACCCTAAATAGATCAGATCATCGAACATTTGTCCTTATAGGAAAAGAGCGTCATGATGTGGGTAGAGAAAAGGATGGCGGTTATCCTGTTCGTGGAATTGTGACTCAAGAATATGCCTATATTATCAATTTTGAACCCGATCGTTGGCCGGCCGGAAATCCTGAAACGGGTTACTTAAACACCGATGGTAGCCCAACTAAAACAGAAATATTAAAACGGTTTAGAAAACAAGACAGTGTTTATTGGAAATGGGCTTTTGGAAAACGTCCTAAAGAAGAATTGTACTTTCTAAAAGACGATCCTTATTGTCTCACCAATCTAGCAACAGACAACGCTTACAGTGAAATAAAAATAACTCTGAAAAATCGGCTAGAGAAAAGCCTAGCAGCACAAAACGACCCTAGGATGAAAAACCCGCACACTCCCATTTTTGACAACTATCCTTATGCTGATCAAAAAACACAACATTTTTATACTCGGTGGAGTAAGGGCGAGCAAATGAATACAGGTTGGGTAAACCCTTCCGATTTTGAAACTTTGACAAAAGAATAATATGAAAAAACAGCTTTCTCTTTTGACGTTACTTTTTATTGTTTTATGCTGTCAAAATAGCCCGCAATGGGTCACTTCAAAACCCAATATCGTTTTGATTGTTGCCGATGATTTGGGCTATGGCGATTTAGGTATTTATGGACAGCAACATTTTAGTACACCCAACATTGACCGTTTGGCTAAAAAGGGTATGTTATTTACCCAATTTTATTCAGGCAGTACTGTTTGCGCCCCCTCTCGCTCGGCATTAATGACCGGGCAACATACTGGTCACACACCCATTAGAGGTAATAAAGAAGTACGTCCGGAGGGTCAACACCCTTTGCCTAAAAGCACACCAACCTTAGCAAAGATTTTACAAAACGAAGGATATACCACTGGAGCCTTCGGCAAATGGGGTCTAGGTGCCCCGGGTTCAGAGGGAGATCCCATAGACCAAGGATTTGATACATTTTATGGCTATAATTGCCAACGTTTTGGACATCATTATTATCCTACCCATTTATGGCATAACCGTGATTCTATTCCTCTCCCTCAAAACCTGAACAAAGCCGACCAAGCCTATGGCCCTGAACTCATTCACCAGCAAACCCTAAAGTTTATTGATACCCATCAAAAAGAACCTTTCTTTTTGTATGTACCCAGTATCATTCCCCACGCTGAATTGGCCGCTCCAGCAGCTGCCATGGCTCCTTTTCGTAACCAGTTATTACCAGAAAAAGCATTTATTGGTGTGGATGATGGCCCCACTTTTAATCAAGGGCCATATCGCTCACAAGACGAATGTCACGCTGCTTTTGCCGCCATGGTAACCCTTTTAGATCAACAAGTGGGCGACATTGTGGAAAAACTATCCACGTTGGGCTTGTTAGAAAACACCCTTATTCTTTTCACATCAGACAATGGCCCACATCTCGAGGGTGGGGCAGACCCTGACTATTTTGATAGTAACGGTATATTACGGGGCTACAAAAGAGATCTCTATGAAGGTGGTATTCGGGTCCCTTTGTTGGCACATTGGCCAGGAAAAATTGCCCCAGGTACGCAAACAAATCATGTGGCTGCTTTTTGGGATATTTTCCCAACGCTGAGTCAATTGTTAAACACCCAACAAAAATTAAATCAAGACGGTCTTTCTTTTTTACCCACACTTTTGGGAAAAGAAAACCAAATGCAACATGACTATCTCTATTGGGAATTTCATGAAAGAGGTGGCCGACAAGCCATTAGACAAGGTAAGTGGAAGTTAGTAAAATACAACGTACTCAAAGCCGCTGAAACACAAATTGCCTTGTTTGATTTAGACCAAGACCCTGGAGAAGAAAATAATTTAGCGTCTCAATTTCCAGAGCAAACTAAAGAACTTGAGGCCATGCTTGAAAAGGCACGAACCCCTTCAACCGATTTTCCCTTTTTGGAACAATAGAAATTTTTAATACACTTAAATGATTAATAAATTAACCTCAAATCTAAGATACATTTAATCACTCTTTTTTAGATGGTGTAAAAATTGAAATTGGAATGAAAATATTCACATTCGATTTTAAACCGGATTCATTCAATTATTTTAAAAGTAGTTTTTCTATCCGATTCATTTTGGGTTTCTT
>JBMYZB010000186.1:0-2328 GCA_049609945.1 Flavobacteriaceae bacterium | reverse complement strand
AAAGAGGTTTTTACTAAATGTAAAATCAAATTTTGGCCCTACCAACCACAGTTTACTGGTGGGTTGATTGGGCAGTTGGGTGATGTGGTCATAATTTAATTTTAGGGTAGTTACTAAGCGGGGTTGAAGCCTAAGGGCCACATTGTTGGTCATGGAATATTTTAACCCACCATAAAACTGTCCATAACTTTGGGTACTTTGAAAGGTAAGTTTTCGTTTTCGGTCTGACTGTAAAGATAAGCGCAGATGGTTTGAATGGTAATAGCTGTCTCCAGGCAAGGGGTTTTCTGGATGAATGCCGGTGGGATCAAAAGCATTGGCGAGAAATTCGTTGCGGTCAAAATAAGAAAGGCCTAAAACAGTTTGGTTTTTAAAATTGATTTCAAACGTAGATCTAAGTGTGCGTTCTAATAGTTTATTATTGAGGTCTGGCTTTGTCCACAACCATAAATTTTGGCGCAATTCATAAAAATTTACCGGTCCTTTTTTAGGATAAAAGAAATGGGCATATTCAGGAACGGTTTTTATAACTCCTTTTCGTCTTAGTAAACCTAAATCAATACGAAAATCATCGCCAAGATAGTCCATTTCAAAGGCAATTCTGTTTTTTCGGTTTTCTCGCTCCAGTACAAAGCCACTGCTGAGATTGTCATTTCCTTGTTCAGGGCTTTGCGAATAATAAAAAAAGTAACGCCCTTTCCAGCGGTTGTCCATGGTATTTAAATCATATTCTAAGCCTCCCAAGCGATTATACCGATCGGTTGAGTCTAAAAAGGAATAGCTTTTGGTGGCTTCTCGGTTAATAAACAAAAATTTTATCCGAGAGCGACTAAATACGTTTTTTTGTAGGGAGAGCACGGTGTTGTTCTGTGCAGCTATTTCGTTGGGAAGATCTTCATCGGTGAGCATATTTAGAAAACCAATGCGCCACTTGTTGTTGAGTTTTCCACTCAATCGTGCACCGGCAATAATGCGGTTTTCGATGGTATTGCCGTTTTTGTCTTTGGCCACCCCAATACGTCGTGTTAAAAAGGGTGTCACCATGCGAGCAGCACCAAAGTTGGAGAACAAATCGCTGTTTTGCAAAAAGAATTGTCTTTTTTCCGGTAGCACAATTTCAAATTGGGTCAGATTTATGATCTCGTCATCAACTTCTACTTGTGAAAAATCAGGGTTTAATGTTAAATCTAAATTAAGCCCATTTCCGATAGGGATTTTCATATCGCCTCCAGTAGTGATTCGCCTCTTCTTAGTTTCATCTGGAAACTGCTTGTCGGCCAGAGTATTGACATAAGGAATAATTGATAGAGGGGTGTTTGATTTTCCTAGGGGGCGATCAAAATGCAGGGTGCCCATAAAGGCTAAATTAAAATCTTTGTATACCTGTGGAATATAAGCCCAAGTAGTTCTTACTCCTAATTGGGTATCGAAACGAAAAAAATTAAAGCGCCATGAAGTGCTGTTTTCTGGAAAGTTTAGTGAGGCCAGTGGTATACGCATTTCTATAATAAAATAGCCATCATATATGCCTCCTTCCACATCAAATTTGACATCCCAATTCCTGTTGATATCCGTTTGAGCTTCGCCCACTCCGCCATTCGAAATGAGTAAATCACTTTTGACGCCAAAGGGATTAGAACCAAACATATAGGCTGTATTACCATCGCTATAGGTGTCAAAAGTAAAATTGATTTTGTCTGAAGCGGCCCCACTAAAATCTCTTCGCAAAGAAGGGGTTATGTATTGGTCTGAGCTGCTGTAGGCCTTACATAACAAATAAATATTTTGGTCATCAAAAAGTATTTTGAGGGTTGTGGGATGTTCCACATTGGTTGAATTAATGGGAAAATGTTGCCAATCCAACTGAGTCTCCTCTGCAGTTTCCCAAAGGGTCTCTTCTTTGCCATCAACTTTGATAGGATTAAGGATATAATGCACCTCAAGGCGGGGCTTTTCATCTTGTGCAACTGCCCATAAACCAAATAGAGCAAAAATAATTTGGAAGGTTTTAATAATGTGTTTTTGATTTAATAGCGTTAACGTTAACGATAAAAAGACAGAATACCTACATCGTTGTTGTTGGGTTGACGTTTTTTTCAATGCAAAAATGAAAATAGATAATTAATTGAAGGTAACAATTATAATAATATAAAAAGGTGTTGTAGATCACAAAAAAATCCCCCTCTAAGGGGGATTTATTTCTTCAATTTTGCAGACACTACTTTAGACTATCGCTTTACCGCCCCGTACACGTGTACTTATTCGGATAGCATCTTCTACCGGATAGACAAAAATTTTGCCATCACCCACGTTGCCTTCTGATGCATG
>JBMYZB010000185.1:0-2345 GCA_049609945.1 Flavobacteriaceae bacterium | reverse complement strand
CTTTGATAGTTTGCCGCAAATTGCAGAACCAACACAAGATAGTCTCAAGGTGACGGTTGATAGTTTGGCAGTGAGCAAAAAAAAGAAAATACGAAAAGTAAGAAAAATCCCCCCTATAAAACCGATGGATTCGGTAACTATTTCTGATTATAAATACAGCTATCTTGATGGTGTTTGGAAAAGTGTTGACACCACCTTAACCATCTATAATGACTATGCTTTTAATTTTTTAAGACGCGATCATTTTGAATTAATTCCTTTCCCTAATATGGGAGAAACCTATAATCGCTTAGGCTATAATTTTCAAAGTCAGCCTTTGGGTCCACAATTGGGCGCACGCGGAAAACATTTTGGCTATTTTGAAAAAGAAGATATTCCTTATTATAATGTGCCCTCACCCTTTACGGATCTGTTTTTTAAATCAACCTTTGATCAAGGGCAGCATTTAGATTCTCAGTTGGCCATAAACACCTCTCCTCGTTTCAACATTTATGTGGGTTTTCGTGGTTTTCGATCCTTAGGTCACTATGCTTCCTCACGAAGCGCCGCCACACAATTTAGAATAAGCACACATTATGAAACATATAACAAACGCTATCGGTTGCGAATGCATCAAGCCACACAAAAATTACAAAACAGAGTGAATGGTGGATTGAACAAAGATTCGGTTTATTTTTTTGAAAACGCCCCTAACTATGCCGATGTGGATGAAAAAGGAGAGGCCAGGGTGGATGAAAATGGCGACATCATTTATCTTTACTATGATGGCTATTTAGATCGTGACCGCTTGGCCACTAACATCCGAGGAGAAAATTTTTTATCCGGTAAGCGATATTTTATTGAACAAAGCTATCAGATGCTTCCCAAAGCTACAGATACTCTTCAATTTTATCTGCAAGTTGGCCACTATTGGAATTATGAAAAAAAGGAATACCAATTTTTAATGGATCGAGTTTCTAAATATTTCCAAGAAGCATATACCCAAGAAAGTATAGACGACCAAAATTCTCTAGGCACTTTAGAAAACAATTTTTTTCTTCAATTTCAAAACAAAGCAGTTGGCAATCTAAAACTTAATTTGCAACATTTTTTCTGGCAATATAGAGTGGCGCAAAATGATTATGACCCTATGATAGATCGAGCCACAGGCATTGATGCCCAACAATGGATGGCCTCGGCAAAATGGGAAAAAGAATTTCGAGGGTTTTTGCTCCGTTCCAAAGCCACACAATCATTTAATGATCGCTTTGCAGATAATTCCTATGCACTGACGTTGCAACAATCCATTGCTAAAAAATTTACGGTCAAGACACAATACCAATACCGATCCATGCCCCTAAACTTTAATTTTTTATTAAATCAAAGTGATTATAAAATATACAACTGGTACAATAAAGAAACTCCAAAAAACCAAGAGTTTTCGACCTTATCTGCTTCTCTTGGACACAGCAAATGGGGGCAATTGCAAGGCGAATGGACCCATTTGGAAAACTATGCTTATTTCAAAAATACCACTTTATTGCGGCGTCTAAATGAAGAATTTATTAATGAACCAGCTCAAGCCATTTATCCTATAGATTATTATAAGGTCAGATTTTTTCAACACCTCAATTTTGGAAAGTGGTCTCTCATAAATACAGCGCAATATCAAAAGGTGATTCAAGAAAGAGACCCCGATGCCATTCTTGGTGTTGAGCCATTGATTCTAAATGTGCCCGAATGGAATATAAGAAGTACCATTATGTTGACCAGTTTTGTATTTCGCAAGGCACTCTATTTACAAACTGGAGCAACGTTTAAATTTTTCACCGACTTTTATGCTGACCAATACAACCCAATTCTAGCAGAGTTTGTAACTCAAAACAATATTAAAATTGGAGAATATCCTGTTATTGATTTTTTTGCCAATGCTAAGGTGCAAACCACACGAATATTTTTTAAGATCGAAAATATTAATGAAAGAATTGAACATATTCTGAATCCAGATACTCCCTATGACTATTATGCTGCACCTTTTACACCCTATCGTGATTTTTCCATTCGAGTGGGGCTTATTTGGAATTTCTTTGAATAAAAATCTTTTTTTAAAAAATAAATTGTGTGAACAAAAAAGGGTGTTATATTTGCACCCGCAAAAGAGTCCAATGGGATTGAAAATTTTTGCGATTAAGTTCCTTGAAAGAATAGAAAAGAATGACAGCGCGTATTGAGAAATACAAAGCGAAGTGAACCATTTTGAGACAACGTCAACGGTTATTGTTTATTACTTAAAAAGATTAAGAAACAACAACGAAGAGTTTGATCCTGGCTCAGGATGAACGCTAGCGGCAGGCCTAACACATGCA
>JBMYZB010000184.1:0-2411 GCA_049609945.1 Flavobacteriaceae bacterium | reverse complement strand
GGGAAGATTCTTAAGTAACATATAAAGGGAATTTCTGTGATTTAGGAAAACTTTTTTTGGTGATGGTTTAAGTGTCCCTCCCCCCAAATGAAAAACTTTAGACGATCCAATAGCATAGACATTATATCCTTTTTGGCGTGCTCGCCAACAAAGGTCTATTTCTTCTTGATGGGCAAAAAAATCAGGATCAAATCCATTTAATTGATCAAAAACTCTTTTTCGTATAAAAAAGCAAGCTCCACTGGCCCAAAAAATTTTAGCCTCTTGATCATATTGCCCATCATCTTTTTCTATCACGTCAAAAATGCGCCCTCTGCAATAGGGGTAGCCATATTGATCAATAAAACCTCCTGCTGCTCCGGCATATTCAAAATAATCTTTTTTCTTAAAATCAAGTAAATGAGGTTGAGCTATGGCGGTTTTTTGGTGATTCTGGAAATGTTCTAAAACGGGGGTAATCCAGTTATTCGTAACCCATACATCGGTGTTTAATAAGATTAAAATTTCAGCCTTAATTTTTTTTAAACCTAGATTATAACCTGCTGCATAACCGTAATTCTTATCAAGGGAAATACATTCTATTTCAGGGTGATATTTGTTAACCCAATTTATGGAAGTGTCTGTTGATCCGTTATCGATCATGTAAATTGGATATCCGTGTTGGTGTTTAATAAGTTGGGGCAGATAGTTTTGGAGTAGTTCAACCCCATTGTAATTCAATAAAACAATTGCAGCTGCATTCATTTTCTTGAGGTAAGGGTTTCATAAGAGGGGAGTTCTTCTACGAACTGTATTGTTTTTTTTTCCAAATCCATATGGTAAAAATAGTGATTCAAACCATTAGTGATCATACTGTAAGGACTTTTTAAGGCGAGGTTGTATTGAGCTATTTGGTCAAAAGTGGTTTGACTTATGGATACGGTTGGAGCCTTACATTCCACTATGATAAGAGGCTCTTGTTGGTTATTGCAGGCCACCAAATCAAAACGTTTTTTTTGGTTAAAAACCAAAACTTGCTGCTCTACACGTAAAAGGCTCAATGGGAAGTTTTTTTGTTGGTATAAATATTGGATACAATGACTTCGTACCCACTCTTCAGGGGTTAAGCGCAGCCATTTTTTTCTTACAAGATCAAAAACATAGGGCTTATTTTGCTTAAGTTTGACAGGAATCTCAAAATCTGGAAAATTTAATTTTATCATGGCCTAAAATTGCAAAAAAATAAGGAATGAACAGCTTTGACTCCGTTTTAAAACAAATTAAAAATAAACAATTTGCACCTTTTTACTTACTTTCTGGAACCGAAGCTTATTTTATAGATAGGCTAGAACGTGCACTATTTGAAAACGTGGTGCAAGAAGGGGCAAAAGATTTTGACTATTCATTATTTTATGGTAAAGACACCACACCTCAAGAAATAATTGAAGCGGCTAAGCGTTTTCCTATGCTATCTCCGTATCATTTAATTGTAATTCGAGAAGCCCAATATATTACCCAATCATTGGAACCGTTGGCCATGTATTTGGCGCAACCGCAATCACAGTCAATTGTGGTTTTTTGTTATAAACACAAAGAATTTGATAAACGTAAAAAACTCTTTAAAGCAGCCTCAGAAAATGGGCTCGTACTCAACTTTAAACCTCTCTACGACAATCAGGTTCCACAGTGGATTGAAGGGCAAATGCAAAAGTATCAATTCTCCATTACGCCAAAAGCGGTTCATTTGTTGGCTGATCATTTGGGGTCGGATCTCTTAAAGATAAATAAGGAATTAGAAAAACTCAAGTTAGTAATTAATTCGGGAGAGGAGGTTACACCAGATGTAATTGAAAGGTATATTGGAGTGAGCAAAGAGTTCAATAATTTTGAATTACTTAATGCCATTGGCATGCGAGATATGCCACAATCTTTTCGTATTGTTCAATATATGGCTAACAATAATAAAAATCATCCCCTACAAGTCACCTTAAGCACCTTACATACTTTTTTTCAAAAACTTTTGTGTTTTCATGGCCTCTCAAATTCCAGATTGGCTTCTAAAACACTGAAAATAAATCCGTATTTTATTAAAGATTATGAAGTTGCTAGTAAGCATTTTTCAATGCGCCAATCTAGTCAGGCCTTACATCTTATATTAGATGCCGATCTTAAAAGCAAGGGCATAAAAGGAGGAAATAATGAACATAGTGCCATCATAACAGACCTTCTGATTAAGCTTTTTGCCCTTTAAAGAGCAGGATAACTATTGGGGTCAGCCTCGTGCATAAGGTGATGAGCTGCTTCAAAAATATCTTCTAATATATTACTATTATTTCTTCCATCACAATTATCTTCTATATGTTTAGATATAATCATAAATTTATGTAATCCGATTTGTTTTGATAATTTACCTAAACTCTCACCACAAACTA
>JBMYZB010000183.1:0-2435 GCA_049609945.1 Flavobacteriaceae bacterium | reverse complement strand
GCATTTCTTCAATGTGAGAAAAGAGCTCCTGAATGGTTTTATAGCTCCCGTAAAGAGGAAAGGAATTGTCATAAGCAATGCCATTCACGGTAATAATTTTGTTCTTTTTAACTACCACCTCAGCAGGTTTGTTAAGGTCTACAATACAAAAACAACTCACAGTAAAAGTCATGGTGTAAGAATCTATTTTTTTGCTTTCCCAAAGAGATTTGGCTTGTGCCAAATCTTCTGGTGGTTTGTAAGAGCTTTCCTTGGTGCATTGCGCCAAGCTAAGACAAGAAAGTAAGAGAAGGAAGATGGGGTGCTTCATAATTTAAGGAATAAGGAAATTAAAAAAAGGGTTATTTGTTATAGAGATTTTTGTATTTAAAGTAAGAAACACTGCCCAATAGAGCAACAAATAGAATGGAATAATACACAAAATTGGGAGTGATAATTTTATCGCCACTGGCGTAAGAATGCAACCCAACTAAATAAAAATTAACACCAAAATAGGTCATTAAGATACTGGCAAAACCCACTAAACTCATTAAGTTAAACAGCCAAGGGCCTCGTAATCCGGGAATTAAACGCATATGAATGATGAAGGCATAAACCATAATGCTAATGAGAGCCCATGTTTCTTTGGGGTCCCAACCCCAATAGCGGCCCCAACTTTCATTGGCCCACATGCCACCTAAGAAATTTCCAATGGTGAGCATCACCAAACCTACGGTTAGTGCCAACTCATTAACAAGAGTCAATTCTTTGATATGTAGTTTCACTTTTGCAGCGGTTTGAGATCGAGCAAACAACATCAAAAGTAGTGCCACGGTACCTATGATCATCCCCAATGCAAAGGGGCCATAACTGCCCACAATCACAGCCACGTGTATCATGAGCCAGTAGCTATCCAAAACGGGTTGTAAATTAGCAATTTGCGGATCCATCCAATTCCAATGAGCAATCATCAATATCATGGAGGCTACAAACGTGGTAGAAGCGAGGGTCAATTGTGATTTTCTACCAAATATTAATCCAAACAACAGTGTGGCCCAAGCCACATAAATCATGGATTCATAGGCATCGCTCCAAGGGGCGTGACCCGAAATATACCAGCGAGCTATCAATCCGGCTGTGTGCAAACCAAACAAAACATAAATACAAACCTTAAAAAAGGTGGCACTGAGTTGTAGCCAAGTTTGAGAATAAAAAATTCGAAAAATCAAAACCACAAAAAAGAGCAACCCAACATAAAGATACCAACTGAACAGTTTTTTAAAGATATCATATTCATTATATAAAATTTCGGCTTTCACTCGATCCTTAGAGGGGATTACATTGGCTCCAAACTTTTCTTGAAAGCCGTGTAAGCTTTCCAACAAACTAGTGGCTTGTGTATAATCATTATTTTCTTTTGCCATTTGCATGGACTGAAAATAGAGTGGTAAAACATTGCGCACATAAAGCGAATCATTTCCCTTAAAATTGGCTTCGCTCAATTCGGGGTACGAAACCCACTTGTTGTTTGGGTCATTGGGGATAGGGAAAATACGTAACACTTTGCCTTCAAGAGCGCTGTATAATAAATTAATTCTGCGATCTAGTTCGATAAAATCTTTTTGAAATTGGTTGGGTACGGCAGCCCGATAGGCGGTTTCCAATTGTGTAACTAATTTATAGTTTCCATCGGGGTCAAAAAAGTCAATTAGAGCGCCATATTTTGCTTTGAGAGATAGCCCGGCTACTTTTCGAATGCTGTCATTGCCTCGTTTGAGATAAATGATGGGAGTGGTGTACCACAACGCTGGATTATTGGTTATTGAAAGTAAGACTTGATCTGCCGTTAGCCCATTATAGGTATCTTTTTTACTCACTTTTCTAAGCAGTTCAGAAGCAAAGGTGTTGGCTGGTTTCATACGTCCACCGGCATCTTGAATTACTAAACTTCCAAAAAGTGTAGCTTGTTCTTTAGGAAAGGCCTCCGCTTGGATCATTGAATCAAAAGCAATGGGATTTCGAGTTCCCTGATGCAGATGTTGTTGTGCTTGCCCGTAAAAAGTAGCAATAAATAAGAGCCCAACAGTCAAAGTAGCTTTTTTTTGTTTTACTTTCTCCAAAGCAATCGCAAGAGCCTTAAAACGTGTTTTGCCAATAAAGAAAATACCCATCATACTCAAATACAAAAGTAGATAGCCAGTATATGTGAGCCACGTGCCCCACCAGTCATGATTTACTGAAAGAATAGTGCCTTTTTCATCGGGATCAAAAGAAGCCTGAAAAAACCGATACCCTTGGTGGTCTAACACATGATTCATATAAATATCATAATCAAAAGTGGTCTGGTCAGTCACGGTAATTTTACTCATAAAGGAAGCGTAACTTTTTTCTGTTCCCGGATATTTTTCGGCGATAAAATCATTTAGTCGAATAGCAAAGGGGAGCTCTAATGGCAG
>JBMYZB010000182.1:0-2436 GCA_049609945.1 Flavobacteriaceae bacterium | reverse complement strand
GTGATTGCCCGTTCAGTGGAGGGCTTAGGATTTAGATACCATTGGGCTACAAAAGGGCTTCGGCTGGAAGACTTAGCCTACAAGCCTTCACCACAAGGGAAAACAACCTTTGAAACCTTACTACATATTTATAGCTTGGCCGAAACCGTTTATAACGTTACGCAACAAAAACCAAATGTACGTCCTCCTAAAGATGTGCCAACTGATTTTAAAATCTTAAGGCAAGAAACGCTTTTGCTACTGCAAAAGGCGGCCAAAAGTTTTCGGTCAAGTTCACCAGAGAAAGTGGAAACACTACCCATTATTTTTGAACGAGAAGGAAAGACTCACCGTTTTCCGCTGTGGCATTTATTCAATGGTCCATTGGCAGATGCGCTCTACCATACCGGACAGGTAGTGAGTTTTAGAAGGAGTTCAGGCAACCCAATTGCCTCAGGTGTAAATGTGTTTATGGGTACCAAAACACCTTAATTGTTACGGTCTTCAAATCGCTCTGTTTTTTTGCGTTGCCGTTGTTGATAGAGCACATACAGCAACAAGGGTAGCCCCAAAATGAGCAAAAGTATTTCCATGGTTTTATTTTACAGTGACTGAGGTGCCATAAGCCAAAATTTCTGAGCAACCTTGCATGACCATAGAGGTAGCCAAGCGCACATTAACAACGGCATTGGCACCCATACGTTCGGCGTCTTCTACCATGCGCTCCAGGGCTTGTTCTCGAGATTGCGCTTGAAGTTTGGTGTATTCAGAAATTTCGCCACCTACAATGTTTTTTAGGCCTGCAAAAATATCTTGCCCTACATTGCGGGCACGCACAGTGCTCCCTCTGGCAATGCCATGGGTTTCTACAATAGCTTTATTTGGAACCGTGGGGGTGTTAACTAAAATCATACGCGTTTTTATTTAAAATGGAATGGGAATGACCACGCTAGTTTTGTCCCATCTAAAACGGAGGAAAACAAGACTGTCTTTTGGAACAAAATCGATGGTGAATTGATCCACAGGCTGATCTAAAGACAAAGTGTTGGCTTGCAAACGAAAAAGATCACCAGCAGGGTCGGGCAGCATTGCTCCAGAACCTTGAGGTTGATTATGAAAAATAACATTCCAATAGTCAGCAAAGGGAAAGGCATAGAGTCTGTATTTCCCAGCGGGTAATTTTTGTTTTCCAAAAAGGAGAGCTTGATTGGTGCTTAGGGTGGTGGCTTTGTTAGCCCCCAAACGCCAATAGTCACCAAAAGGCACCAAGGCACTGTCTTTTTTTTGACCAAAAATTAAACGATTTCTTTTAAAGGGTCGAGAATAATTCACGGATAGTTCTAATGCCCCTTGGACAAAGTCTGACTGGCCCTTGGGGCTTTTTGGATTAATGTAGTTGGTGTAAACCAGTCGTAAACCAAAAAACCCAATCAGGATCAAAATTGTGAGGATACCGTATCTCAAGATTTTCACACTAGAATGTTTCTCTAAAGATAGGGAATAGTTTTTATCGCAGATTTTTTGAAATAAAAAAATAAAATAACCATATCCTTTTTGGGAGTATTGAAAGGAATATCATACCGCAAAGTTTTTGCAATATTTGTCTTGGAAAAAGCTACATATGTAAGCTTAAAAATTTAAAAATAATGTGAATATGTACACGTGTTGGATCTTGGGGTAGATATGTTAAGTACTGATAACCCTAGAGAGATTAAAAGTTATTTTAAAAAGAGAAGAAAGCATTGTTTAAAGAAATAGGATTGCAAATCATTTTCTATTTTACATAATATAAATTATAATAAAAGCAGTAATCTGATTGATAGAACATCCATTATGGTATTTGATATGTGATTCATTATTTATAAATTAGAAGTATTAAAACTATATATCAATAAGCATGAAAAAAACCTATCTATCCTAAAATTATATGCAAAGACGAAGATTTATAAAGACAACTACAGCTAGCAGTATAGCACTAGCTTTGGGTGGGCTAAGTAACATAAGTAAAACACATTATATAAGCTTTAGTTTTGATGACGGATTTAAAAAATCTTTTTATAGAATTGCAGAAATACATGAAGAATATGGTTTAAATGCTTGTCTTAATGTTATTTCTTCAGGACACCTACCTTTATTTAACGCAGAGCCAAAATGGATTCCGCAAAAATTACTTGGAAATTTTGATGATTGGAATGCACTTAGAGAAAGAGGCCGCGAAATAATGCCGCACTCATGGAAGCATTTAAATCTTACTAAAATTTCATTTAAAAATGCAAAAGAAAATATTGAAAAATGCATCAGTTATTTTAAAGAAAATTTATCAGGGTATTCTTCAAATGGAGCTGTATAAAATTTTGCTTATAATGCTTCAAGTCCTGAATTAGAAGATTATGTATTATCTAAATTTACCGCCATAAGAACATGGGCAGGTTTAGTTCTAAACAATACTACGATAAA
>JBMYZB010000181.1:0-2549 GCA_049609945.1 Flavobacteriaceae bacterium | reverse complement strand
ACGCATTATTTTTACCTAAAACAAGAAAACGAAAAACTAATTTTAGAAAACAAAAAACTTAAATCCGAAATTCTCAATAATACAAGCCAAAAAACCTCTCTACAAACATCACAAAGGCATTTGGATCAATTGCCATTTGCTATTAATCCTGCGCAAGTAATTTATAATCAACACGAAAATGCACGCAATTTTGCGATTATCAATAAAGGATTAAATGATGGTGTTGAAGTTGATATGGGTGTTATTGGTGCTCAAGGCGTTTTAGGTATTGTGGAAGAGGTAAGCCCCAACTATGCTTCAATTATTACCTTATTAAACCTTGATTTAGGCCTTAATGTGCGTTTAAAAAAAAGCACAATGTTTGGGAGTTTGAGTTGGAATGGTGATTCGCCCTACAAAATGCAGTTAGATGACATTGTGGCTACAGCCAAAGTGGCCTTGGGCGATACAGTTATTACTAGTGGTAGATCTTCTTATTTCCCTAGTGGGATTCCCATTGGGAGTATTTCAAAAATAGACAAAAAGACCGATCAAGGTTTTTATACTCTTGAAATTCAATTATTTGAAAGCCCATCAGAAATGGTTAACGTCTATATATTAAAAAATAAAGATCGAAAAGAAATTCAATCTTTAGTACCAGATCAAACCCCATGAATAGAGCCAACCTTTCCATTCTATCCCTTTTGGTGGTCTTAATGTTTCTCCAAGTATTTCTTTTTAATCATCTCCACCTTTTTGGAAGTATCAATCCTATGATTTATCTCTATTTTTTTATATACTATAGGTTAGATGCCAATCAAACCCAATTTATTCTACTGTCTTTTGTCCTTGGATTTTCTCTAGACTTATTATCACAAGGAGCCGGTGGACATACCATTAGTGCTATAACGATTTCCTATTTAAGGCCTAGGATCATTGCTTTAAATTTTAGCTCTGTTTTACAAGAAACCAGTAATCTGAACCAAATGCTGTCTCTTAGAAGATTTACTTTTTCATTATGGATTGTATTTATTCATCATTTCATATATTTTATTATTCTTTTTTCAAATTTTTCAATGCTTTTTATTATTTTGAGGCAAACTTTTTTAACGGGAATATTTACCTTAACTGCCCTCTTTTTAGGACAACTTTTTTTTAAGAAAAAAAATGATACGTAAATATTTTTTATTGGGCATAACCATTTTAGTTAGCATGTGGTTTACGGCTCAATTAGTCTATTTACAGCTCATCCAAACCGAATATCAACTTCAGTCTGAAAATAATGCTATTTTAAAACAAACCCTTTATCCAGAACGCGGTTTGATCTATGACCGCAATCACAAACTTTTAGTAGGCAATCAGCTGGCTTATGATGTGCTTTACATACCTGAAAATGGAGCAAGCTTTGACACGCTTGAATTCTGTACAATTTTAAATTTCTCCAAAGAGAGTTTGATCGAACAGCTCCAAAAAGCGAAACTATTTTCTTATAAACTCCCTTCTATCGTTATTCAACACTTAAACGAAGAGGAATATGCCCTTTTTCAAGAAAAAATATGGAAATATCCAGGTTTCTTTTTACAAAAAAATACAATTCGAGATTATCATGTGGAGACGATGGCCAATATACTTGGCTATATTAGTGAGGTGAACCCCTATGAAATCAAACGCAATCCACAATATGAATTAGGAGAACAAATTGGCCGTCAGGGGATAGAAAAAACCTATGAAAACACCTTAAAAGGTAAAAAAGGAGTGGCCTATTTTCAAAAGGATCGTTTCAATAAAATAATTGGTGCCTTTGAAGAGGGCAAATATGATTTGGCCCCCACACCTTCTGAAAACCTAACACTCACCATTGATATCGACTTGCAAGACTATGGCGTCCAATTGCTACAAAACAAACGTGGTGGCATTGTGGCCATAGAGCCTCAAACTGGAGAGGTGTTGGCTTTAGTGAGCGCCCCTTCTTATAAATCCCCTCAATTAGAAGGTAGAAAAAGGTCTGCCTATTTTAGCAGATTGCAACAAGATACAGTGGCCAAACCCCTTTTTGATAGAGCCTTACAAGCTGAATATGCTCCAGGGTCTCCCTTTAAAACCTTAAATGCGCTCATCGGATTGCAGGAAGAAGTTATAAAACCCACTACGTCATTTATTTGCCAAGGCGGGCATTTTTATGCCCGAAACGCTTTTATGGAGTGTCATTGTGCTCTGGGCTCTGTTAACGATTTAACACGAGGTATATATCGCTCCTGCAACACCTATTTTGCTCAAACCTATCAAAAGATTATTGGAGCCTATCCCACACCTCAAGAAGGAACTGATCGTTGGAATGCCCATTTGAAAAGTTTTGGATTAGGAAATTATCTGGGCTATGATTTACCCACTGGCCGGCCAGGATTTATTCCTAATAGTGCGTATTATGACCAATGGTATCCGAATAAAAATTGGAAAGCCCCCACCATAATATCCAATGCAATTGGTCAAGGAGAAGTGTTGATCACCCCCATCCAAATGGCTAATTTTACAGCTGCCATTGCCAACAAAGGTTATTATATCAAACCCCA
>JBMYZB010000180.1:0-2558 GCA_049609945.1 Flavobacteriaceae bacterium | reverse complement strand
ATTAAAAGCCCAAGCCAAAACAAAAAAACCAAAACCTACTAAAACCACCACATATTTTCCATCCTCAAACTGATAAAAACCTAATGCCACGAGTGCCAAACCAACCAAAAAAAGGAGCATTGCACTAAAACCTAAAATTTTGTTTTTGTTTAAAGCCATATTATTTTCGATTGAAAGTAAACAAATATCTAATATTTATTTTAATCTGCACGTTTAGAAATAAGTACTTTAGCAAAACAATTTATTGGGATGAATTTGGAGCAAAGAAAAAATGAAGATTTTTTAAAGTTGGCACTTTCTGAAATGCAACATTTAGAACGTAAAGCCAAATTAGGGGGCGGTAAATCCCGACTAGAAAAAATCAAACAAGAGGGAAAGCTAACCGCTCGTGAACGCGTGACCTATCTCTTGGATAACCATGTTGACTATTTTGAAATTGGAGTACTTGCCGGCACTGACTGCTATGAAGAATACGGCGGTTGCCCTGCTGGTGGCGTTGTGGTTGTAGTAGGCCAAATTTCAGGACAATGGTGTGTGGTGGTGGCCAATGATGCCACAGTGAAGGCAGGAGCTTGGTTTCCTATTACCACCAAAAAAAATCTGCGAGCACAAGAAATTGCTTTAGAAAATAAAATTCCAATTATATATTTGGTAGATAGTGCTGGTATTTTTCTACCTCTGCAAAACGAACTCTTTGCAGATAAAGATTTTTTTGGCCGCATTTTTAGAAATAATGCCCAAATGAGTGCAAAAGGCATCGTTCAAATTGCTGCTGTTATGGGCAGTTGTGTAGCCGGAGGTGCTTATTTACCGGTGATGTCTGACGAAGTAATCATGGTAGATAAAAGCAGTAGCATCTTCTTAGCTGGTAGCTATTTGGTAAAAGCTGCCATTGGTGAACAAATTGATAACGAAACCCTAGGGGGAGCCACCACCCATACAGAAATTAGTGGTGTGGCAGACTACAAGGCCAAAAATGATGAAGAAGCTTTGGATCGCATTAAAGCTCTTGTCCAAAAAATTGGCACAAAAACAAAGGCCGGATTCAATCGCGCTGAGCCCATAGCACCAGAAAAGGCCATAGAAGATATTTGTGGGATTTTACCTAAAGAACGACATGAACCCTATAACAGCCATGAACTCTTGGCACACTTGGTAGATGCCAATTCTTTGGAAGAATACAAACCGGAATATGGAAAAACTATAGTCACAGCTTATGCCAGAATAGATGGATGGGCAGTGGGCATTGTGGCCAACCAACGCAAAATAATCAAAAACAATAAAGGGCAAATCCAATTTGGAGGTGTTATATATAGTGATAGTGCTGACAAAGCCACACGATTTATTGCTAATTGCAACCAAAGAAAGATTCCTTTGGTCTTTCTTCATGACGTTACTGGATTTATGGTGGGCAGTGAGGCCGAACACGGTGGTATTATAAAAGACGGTGCAAAAATGGTAAACGCAGTGGCCAATTCTGTGGTGCCTAAATTTACCGTGGTTGTTGGGAATTCATATGGTGCGGGAAACTATGCCATGTGTGGTAAGGCCTTTGACCCGCGCTTTATGGTATCTTGGCCTACAGCAAAAATTGCTGTAATGGGCGGGGAACAAGCCGGCAATGTATTGTTACAAATTCAAAAATCGGCAGCCAAGAAAAAAGGTGAAAAACTAGAAATCAACAAAGAGAAAGAACTTTTGTCTGAAATCAAAGAACGCTATGATGCACAAACCACGCCAGTCTATGCTGCTGCACGCCTATGGGTTGATGCTGTGATTGACCCTACAAAAACAAGAGAATGGATCAGTATGGGGCTATCTTTGGCCGATAATGCACCCATAGACAAAACTTTTTCAATGGGATTGTTACAAGTCTAATCGCTCAGCATAAGGAGACTGCAATACTTTTTTTCTTTTAATTTTTCCACTAAAGGTTCGCTGAAAACGTTCGTATAGCAAAATCGCTTTCGGGCGTTCGATCTTATCTAATTTCGTGTGATTTTTAATGCTATGAATGAGTTGATTCATATCAAAATCTTGATTTTTTTCCAAGGCTAGTACGACCTCATCACCCAAAACCTCGTGTGGTAGTCCTCCCACAAAAAAGTGCAAGGGCATTTGGCTCGAGAGTTTCATTTCAATTTGTTCTGGCTGCAATTTCACCCCACCCGTATTAATCATATTATCAATTCGGCCCAACAAATGAAATTGGGTATTGCTTAAAATTTCAACCGTATCATTGGTCACCAAGTTTTTAATGGAAAGGTGAGGAGCATTAATCACCATACATCCTCTATGGTCTTGTGAAATAGAAAATTTAGGTAACAAGGTAAACACCGAAATAGGATCGTCAATTTTACGGATGGCAATATGAGAAAGTGTTTCTGTCATTCCATAGGTCTCAAATACCTTTGCATTTACATTAAGGAGCGCTTCATGCAGCGGTCTCGAAATGACTCCACCACCCACAATTAAGGTTTCAATTTGATTTATTCTAGACAAAGAATTCCATGCTTGCATAGGGGTCATTGCTGCAAAATGATATTTTTTTTTTCAAA
>JBMYZB010000179.1:0-2608 GCA_049609945.1 Flavobacteriaceae bacterium | reverse complement strand
CGCATCCAAAAACCGAAATCCTTTATGAAAAGCACCAAAAAAATCAGGGAAAAGGAGCGGCACTCAACACTGGCTTTCAAAAGGCTACGGGCGACATTTTGATTGTACAAGATGCCGATTTAGAATATGATCCTCATGAGTTTAATCGCCTTTTAAAGCCAATTTTAGATGGCTTTGCCGATGTGGTTTATGGCTCTCGTTTTAAAGGATCTAATCCACATAGGGCGTTGTTCTTTTGGCATACCATTGGGAATAATTTCTTAACTTTCTTGTCAAATATGTTTTCAAATTTAAACATAACCGACATGGAAACCTGCTATAAAATGTTTCGGCGTGAAATTATTCAGTCTATTGAAATCAAAGAAAACCGTTTTGGCATAGAACCTGAAATCACGGCAAAAATTGCCAAAATAAAAGGCATTCGCATTTATGAAGTGGGCATTTCGTATTATGGCAGAACCTATGAAGAAGGAAAAAAAATTGGCTGGAAAGATGGTTTTCGAGCCATTTATTGCATTTTAAAATACAACCTGTTTTCAAAATAAAACATCATGAATTCCTCAAATTTTTTAGCACCACTTTTTCTTATTTTGTACTTATGCATTGGCTTTATCCCCAATTGGGGTGCCGTGGATAAAATTGCCCCTCAATGGTTGGGCATGAACATTCTTAATGCGATCGTTATTTTTTATATCTTATTCAATCGCAAGTATTTTTTAAATGGTTTATCAAAACTATTGTCCTCCAAATTAACCCTGCTTTACGGCTTTTTTATTCTGTGGGCAGCCGGGTCTTTCTTTTATGCCCTAAACCAAACGGAACAGGTTGTGAACATCAGTCGCCAACTCAATGTATTTTTAATGTATTGCTGTATGTTAGTTTTGTTGAGCGGCATTAAAAATAAAATCAATTTTTTATCATGGACCTTAGCCGCGATTCTTACCATTGAAATTTATTATGTGTTAGTGCAGGCCTTAGATATGATCAACACTAGAGGAGCTATCTCCCCTGGTGAATTAAAAGGGGTTACAGCCAACAGAAATATCACTGCTTTTTCACTAGCTATCAAGACACCTTTTATTTATTATTTACTTCATACACAGAAAAAATTAGTGCTGAAAATTGGCTTAGCCTTATTGAGTTTTACTGCCTTTTTAGGGCTAACCATGATCCAAAGTAGAGCTTCCTTTTTAGCTACCGGCTTTGGAATTGTAGCCTTTTTGGGTGCACTAGTATTTATTGGTTTGAAAGATGAGAAAAAAAATATCAAAAAGTTAGTGTTCTCAGCTTCCGGGGTGATTTTGCCTTTGCTCATTGCAGTTATTATCAACCAAACCGTTCTAAAAGACAAAGGGGCCGATGCCGTTTCTAGAGCGGCCACAATTGGTGCCATTACCACAGATGATTCTATTACCGCTCGAATTCGGTATTATACTGATGTATTAAACCAATTTAAATCCAGTCCCATTTTTGGGGTAGGCTTAGGCAACTGGAAGTTAAAATCCATCGACTTTGACAAATACGATATTAAAGGCTATGTAGTGCCTTATCATGCCCACAGTGATTTTATTCAATTGGGAGCCGAATTGGGTCTTTTTGGGTTTTTATCTTATTTGGGTATTTTCTTTTTAGCCATCTTTTTTGCCTATAAACTTGTGATTAAAAATACTGATAAGTCTCTGGACTATAGGCTTTTTATATTTTTGTTGATTGTTGCTTTGGGGATTTATAGTGTAGATGCCTCTTTAAATTTTCCCATAGCACGGCCGCAGGTTTTGGTGGTTTGGGCCTTAATTATAGCCTTAATAGGCTTCTATTATTATGAAAAAAGGGAACAAAAACCCTTTAAAAGGATTTCACGTGTGTTTTTATTGGTAAGCCTTTTGTTCCTAACTCCTTCTCTCTACGTATCCAATTCGGTGTATAAATCCTTACAGGGGCAAATGTATTTGTTAAGCGATTTTAACTCCAATAAATATAGCGTGGCCATGAACGCCATAGACAATATTGTGCCTGATATTCCAAACATTACCGTAACAACCATTCCTTTAAAATCGGTTAAAGCCCGCTATTATGTCAATGCAAAAAAATATGACCGTGCCTTAGAGCTTCTGAATGAAGGCACAACAGCCAATCCTTATCTTTTTTACAGCGAATTGTTAAAAAGTCAAATTTATTCTGCCAAAGGCCAATTGGATTCCGCCAAGCACTATGCCCGTATGGCTTTTTTTGGTTTGCCCAACAATCAGCTCCATGCCGCTACCTATTTAAACTTGATCAGTCAGACCAGAGACAAACAGGCCCTAGAAGAAGCTTTTGAATTGCTTACGGCTAAAGACGACTTAAACAACTGGAAAAATTATTTAATTATTGCCAATAATGTAACACCATTTGGCGATACAATATTAATAGAACGAGCTAAAGAGGCCTTATCAATATTTCCTACAAATACAGAGATAAAATCCCTGTTTAATATACTAGCTGTAGGACAACAAAATATAAATCAAGCCCAACAACTTTCAGCACAAGCGTTGAACTATTTTAACCAGCAAGACTACGCTAGTGCTGCTGCTGAATTTGAAAAAGCCATAGCCCTTAATCCGTATGA
>JBMYZB010000178.1:0-2612 GCA_049609945.1 Flavobacteriaceae bacterium | reverse complement strand
GTTAAAATTTTAAGTATGGAATTATTCTATAATCCAACACTTACAGAAGCCACAAAAAGCATCCAGTTAGATGTACAAGAAAGTGGTCATTTAGCTAAGGTTTTGAGAAAAAAAGAGGGTGATTTGATTTGCCTCACCAATGGTAAGGGATTGGAGTGGAAAGGAAAATTAACTTTAGTTAACCCCAGAGCCTGTGAAGTATTATGCAAACATGTAAAAACACACAACAAACCTAAATTCAAACTTCATTTGGCAGTTGCACCCACCAAAAATATTCAACGATTAGAATGGGTACTGGAAAAAGCAACCGAAATTGGTGTGACCCATTTTACTCCTATGCTCTGTGAACACGCAGAAAGAAAAGTGATTAAACCCGAACGACTTGAGAAAATTATAATCACTGCTATGAAACAATCACAGCAGTTTTATTTGCCTCACCTCAATCCCCTAACTTCTTTTGAGGAAGTGTTAGTTTCTGATCCAAAAACCAAATTCATTGCCCATTGCAAGGCTGGATCAAAAGTTTTGTTAGATGCTGTTCAACTGCCAAAAGATTGTGTTGAAACCTCCATTTTGATTGGTCCCGAAGGTGATTTCAGTAAAGAAGAAATACAAATGGCCTTGGATAAGGATTTCCAGGCCGTTCAATTGAGTAAAAATCGACTGCGAACCGAAACGGCAGCTCTAATGGCTGCCCATAGTCTTTTGATAAAATTAAACAAACAACTATAAGTTTTCTTACCTTTAACACGTGGAAGATAAAGCAATTACTAAAGGAATAGTAAAAGCAATAGTTCAATTAATCGGAATGGCTATTGCAATTTGGCTCTTGTGGCAATTACAATCGTTGATCATTTATCTTGGAGTGGCTGCTGTTTTGACCCTTATTGGTCGTCCACTTAATAAATTTTTAATGGTGCAACTCCGGTTTAAATCGGTTTTTGCAACCACAATTACATTGCTTGTTATATTGGGGCTGTTTTCCGGGCTTATTTCCCTTTTTGTCCCCCTATTGACACAACAAAGTGAAAATTTATCTTTATTGGACGTGACCGCTCTAGAACAAGACTTAGATGCCTTGTTGGTTCAATTAAGTAACTATTTTAAAATTGACAATGCGCTTTGGAGGCAACAACTTTCAGCCGAAAACCTCTTACAAAATGTTAATTTTGAATTGCTCCCCCAAATGCTTAATCAAATATTGGATTTATTGGGAGGTTTTACTATTGGCCTTTTTTCCGTGGTATTTATTCTCTTTTTCTTTTTAAAAGACAGCAATTTAATGGAACGAATGATCTTGACCTCCACCTCAGCTAAGAGTGAAGCTAGGGTGGCTAAGTCTATGGAAACTATCAAAAATTTATTATCTCGCTATTTTCTAGGGATTATATTGCAAATCAGTATTTTGCTAATTATCTATACTACCGTACTGCTCATTTTTGGAGTGGAGAACGCTTTTGTTATCGCCTTTCTATGTGCCTTGTTAAACATTATTCCATATTTGGGTCCCATTGTGGGAGGTGTTTTGATGCTATTACTCACCATGAGTAGCTTTTTGGGCTCCGATTTTAGCAGTGTGATTTTACCCAAAACTATTTATGTTATGCTTGGCTTTATTTTTGGTCAAATGGTAGATAATTTTTTTAGTCAACCCTTTATTTTTTCCACAAGCGTCAAGTCGCATCCCTTAGAAATTTTTATTGTTATTCTTGCTGCTGGAACACTGGTTGGCCCTATGGGAATGATAGTTGCCATACCCGTTTACACTGCCCTGAAGGTAATCTTGAAAGAATTTTTATCTGAGAACAGAATTGTTAAATCGCTAACCGAAGATTTGTAATCTTTGGAATGATTTAACCCTCCCTACCACATGCTTACTGATAAATTGCCAGAAGAGTTTGTTGTCTTTTTAGGGCTCCTTTAAATTCTGTTTTAAGTGTACCGACCAATTCAGCCACTGAAGGCACATCATTAATAGTTGTAACCCCCTGTCCAGCAGACCAAATGGTTTTCCATGCTTGGGCTTCAGCTTTGGCGGCATCTAACTCGCTGCCGAAATCAATTTTTTTGGTTTGAGACCATTGCTCTTGAGTAATCCCCATCGCCTCTAAACTACCCTTTAAAAAGTTGGCGTTTACCCCAGAAATGGCAGCCGTATATACAATGTCCTCTGCTTTACTATTGATTATCATTTGTTGGTATTGGGAATTGGCTTGGCTTTCTTTTACATTGATAAAACGGGTGCCCATATAAGCTAAATCGGCTCCCATTTGCAGGGCAGCGGCCACGTCTTGCCCTGTTGAAATGCAGCCCGATAATAAAATTGCTTTCTTGTAAAAGGATTTAATCTCATTAATTAATGCCATAGGGTGCAATGTACCCGCATGTCCTCCCGCACCAGCTGCAACCAAAATTAAACCATCTACACCTGCTTCAGCGGCCTTTTCGGCATGGCGCCGCTTTATGATGTCGTGATAGACAAGGCCCCCATAGTTATGAACAGCTTGCACCAAATCAGAAACGGCCCCCAAAGAAGTTATGATTAAGGGCACTTTGTACTTAATACAAATTTCTATATCTGCTTGCACCCTAGGATTGGTGGGGTGTACAAT
>JBMYZB010000177.1:0-2616 GCA_049609945.1 Flavobacteriaceae bacterium | reverse complement strand
TTCTATGCGATCCATCAAAAACCGATCAACACGCAAGGGTGATTGCCCCGGGTCGGCTTCAAATGAAAAATGTTCGTGTAAACTATTTTCTTCTAAAGCAGAATCTTTTAGCGCATCATCTTTTGCCATTTCCCAAAATCAAATCTATTGTTGCTGTTTTGGGGAGCTGTGTGCCCGGAGAAATAGGCTTTCCCTTATGAGTCATGCCCAGCACCATATCTTTTCCAATATTGTCTTCATAAGTTATCGAACCTACCGTGAATCCGACAGATTGGAGCATTGACTCGGCATTTCTTCGGGTAATTTGTATAAGGTTGGGCAAGGTAACATTCCTGTAGCCAGAAGGATTTAAAGTAATGTAAATTTTACGATTTACTTTTACCTCTTCTCCTGCTGCGGGACTATAACTAATGACTGAAAGAGGAGCTTGTTTAGCAGTGTATTTTGAAGAGTCTATTATTTCAAAACGCAATTGGTGGGCTTCTAAAATTTTTGGAAACTCATCCAAACCAAGTTGAGCAATGTTAGGCACTATTAAATATTGATTGTGGTGTGTATAATTTCGCATTCCATACTGAAAGCCAACAAAAAAAAATACCAAGACCCCAACAGCCCACAATAGGTTTTTATAGAAAACCTTGCTAAATAGAAATCGGAAAAATTGCATTTGTTTAATTTGGTTATCAAAGATAATAAAACCTAGCTTTCGGATTGGTTTTAAATGCCCTACCTTTGTTTAGAATTTATTGTGATGCAACATAAAAATGTGGTCATTGCCTGTGGAGGCTTTAGCTCAGAACAAGAAATATCTGTTCAAAGTGGATTGACAGTTTGGAAAAACATATCTACTAAAAAGTGGCATATTTATTTGCTTAGGCTTTCCAAAACCGATTGGAAATTAACCGCACCTAATGGTCAAGAAATTCCTTTTTCTAGAGGCGATTTTTCTTGGACAATTGGCGGGCAAAAAATACAGCCCGATGTTGTTTTCAATGCCATTCATGGAGCCCCAGGAGAAAATGGGCAGTTGGCTGCCCTGTTGGAACTCCTTAACATTCCACAAACCAGTTGTGAAGCTTACAGTGCAGCACTCACTTTCAATAAAAGAGACTGCCTTTCAGTGGTAAGAGAAAAAGGAATTCGTACGGCAAAACACCTTTCTATTGATCAAGGCATGCCATTAAACTATGCCGCTATTGGAAAACAACTGGGTTTTCCCCTTTTTGTAAAAGCCAATCGTGCAGGCAGCAGTTTTGGTGTCTTTAAGGTATATGACGAAAAAGCCTTAGAAAAGGCAATTAACGATGCCTTTAATGAAGATTCACAACTGTTATTGGAAACTGCACTAGAAGGCAGAGAGGTATCTGTGGGTGCCTATCGAGACGCCAAAGGAATTATTGTTTTACCACTGACCGAAATCATTTCAGAAAATGATTTTTTTGACTACGAAGCAAAATACGAAGGCAAAGCCCAAGAAATTACACCAGCTAAACTTCCAGAAAAATGGACACAAATGGTAAGCACTCAAATGAAAATGCTTTATGAAACCCTTGGACTTAGAGGCGTAGTTCGCAGTGAATTTATTTTTGTGGATGGAGTGCCACATTTGTTAGAAATTAATACTGTTCCAGGATTGACCAAGGCCAGCATAATTCCGCAACAATTAGCTGCGGCTAAAATTGATTTAGGAACTTTTTTTGAAGAACAACTCCATTTGGCTCTTCTTAAAAATTAAATACCTTTGGTTATGCAACGAGCACTTTTTCCTGGTTCTTTTGATCCTCTCACCTTAGGTCATGTGGATGTGGTGGAACGCGCACTCCCTTTTTTTGATGAAATTGTTATTGCCGCCGGAATTAATAAGGATAAATCCTATATGTTTTCTGTTGAACAACGCATGCATTTTATTAAAGAAACCTTCGCCCATCAAAAGAAAATTAGGGTAACATCATACGAAGGACTCACCGTTGCTTTTTGTAAAAAGATTGAGGCTAGTGCCATTGTTCGTGGTTTGCGGAATCCAGCCGATTTTGAATTTGAAAAAACTGTGGCGCAAATAAATCGAAAACTCTCCGGTATAGAAACCTTGTTTTTGCTAACCGATGCCAATACGTCTTACATCAGTAGTAGCATGGTGCGAGATATTATAGCTAACAAAGGTGACTATTCATCTTTGGTTCCTGAGGCAGTTCGGTTGTAAATCGCTTCCTGCACAATCAATTTTATGTTTTCATAGGCATTTTCCATAAGGTCGGGAATTTGATTGGTCGAACACCAAACTGCTTTTTCAATACTTTCTTCCGCTTGGGGCACCAACGGTCCACTGTAGTTTGTATGCATCAAATACCAGCGGGTCTTTTTGAGTTTATAACGGCCATTGGCTTTATAAAGATGATAGGTTATTTGAAGGGGCTTTTTAACCACCAAATCACCCACATTTGTTTCTTCATAAACTTCTCTTATGGCACCAGAAATATGATCTTCTTTTTTATTGATTTTACCTTTAGGCAAATCCCATTTTTTATTTCGGAAAATAAATAAATATTTTCCTTGTTGATGAAACACCAGACCTCCAGCAGCCTCCACAACAGGAAACCGCTTCTGAAAATGCATTTT
>JBMYZB010000176.1:0-2706 GCA_049609945.1 Flavobacteriaceae bacterium | reverse complement strand
CATCAAACAAATTAGAAAATTGCGGATTATTTTGCCGGGCCACGTTTAAACTAAAAATAGCAAACCCCAATTGCATGGGGCCAGAAATGACTAGGATCAAAAGAATCAAATTTTCATTGATTTGGGTTGGCATGCCAGTGATTAAGCTATAGGTTAAGGTAATACCAACGGCCAGTGCCCAAAAAGGGCTAAGTTGTTTGCGCGCATTACGCATAAGTGTTAGATTTGGTGAATCCATAATTTATATTTTTTTTAAAAATAAAAAAAGCCTCTAAAAAGAGGCCTTTTAAATTAAGTATTTAAAATCTTTTCTTGATGATTTATGGATTCTTGATGAATTGCTTTAAAAAGTTTGATCACAAATTCCTTTCCTAAGTTACGCTCTTCACCTTCCAAAATCATACGCCCTAAAATTTCATTCCAGCGCTTGTTCTGCAAGACGGCCACATTGTTTTCTTTTTTTAATTTTCCAATGTCATCTGAAATTTTCATACGCTTCCCCAATGCATCTAAAAGCGTTTGATCTAACAGATCAATTTGGGTGCGAAGTTGCTGTAAACTGCTTTGGAAAGCTGCTTCATTGTCTGTTGTTTTTCGGATGGTAAGGTCTTTCATAATTTCGATCAATCGGGTTGGAGTTACTTGCTGTTTAGCATCACTCCAAGCGTTGTCAGGATCCCAGTGAGATTCGATCATAAGGCCATCAAAATTTAAATCCAAAGCCGTTTGAGAAAGATCAAAAATCAAATCTCTTCTTCCAGCAATATGAGAAGGGTCACAAATTAAGGGTAAATCCGGAAACTTATTTTGAACCTCCACAGCAATTTGCCATTCAGGAATATTGCGGTATTTAGTTTTTTCATAAGTGGAAAATCCACGGTGAATTAACCCTAACTTTTTAATATTTGCTGTATAGAGTCTTTCTACTCCACCCAACCAAAGAGAAACATCGGGGTTGACAGGATTTTTGACCAATACAATTTTGTCAGTGCCATCTAAAGCCTCGGCAATTTCTTGTACAATAAATGGGCTCACTGTAGAACGAGCACCAATCCAAAGTACATCAATATCATGTTCTAAGGCCAATTTAACGTGGTCTTTGTTGGCCACCTCTGTGGCCGTGAGCATTCCCGTTTCCTCTTTTACTTTTTGTAACCACTTTAAGCCAATGGCACCAACTCCTTCAAAATTTCCAGGGCGGGTTCTGGGTTTCCAAATTCCAGCTCGATAGATGGTGGCATCACTATTTTTGAGCTCGTGGGCAATTTTTAAAACTTGTTCTTCTGTTTCTGCACTACAGGGCCCAGCAATAACTAAAGGGTGGGACAGTCCAAAGGCATCTAACCAGTCGCGCATTTCTTTTTTGTTTTCCATTTTTTATTGATTCTATTGTTTATTTAATATTCCGTTTAAAATTGGGGCTATAGTATTGGCCTGCTCTAATTCTTCATAGAGCTTATCATACTCTTCTTTTTTTAAATAGGTTTTAAAGCGTTCTAAATTTTCAATGTAATGAGTTAGTACGTCAAGTATATTTTTTTGGTTGTGTTTAAAAATGGGAGTCCACATCTTGGGCGAACTTTTTGCCAAGCGCACAGTGGATGCAAAACCACTTCCAGCCATATCAAAAATGGTTTTCTCATCTTTTTCTTTTTCTAAAACTGTTTTTCCCAGCATAAAAGAAGAAATATGTGACAAATGAGACACATAGGCAATGTGTTTGTCGTGCGCTATGGGATCCATTTCTCTTATTTCCATTTTCATATTGCGAAACCATTGCAGTGCCCATTCAAGCAAATCGGGTCGTGTTTTTTGGGTTTCACATACCATTTGTATTTGTTTTTCAAACAAGGTGTCAAAGGCTGCTTTGGGGCCTGAAAATTCAGTTCCAGCAATGGGGTGTGTGGCCAAAAATTGGTTGCGCTTGGGATGTAACTCTAAGGCCTGACAAAGAGACGCTTTGGTAGAGCCAACATCCATCACCAAGCAATTGTCGTTCACTTTATCTAATAAATCCAAAAGTAAACCATTGGCTTGATCTACGGGCACGGCCACCACCACAACATCCATTTTTGGTAACCATTGTTGTGTGAGCAACTCATCCACTAAAGAAAGTGAAAGCGCTTCTTTTTCATGCTCCACATTATGGTCAGACCCAAAACGATTTACCTTTGGTATTGTGGTTCTAGCTGCCAAACCAAAAGAACCTCCAATTAATCCTAAACCTATTATGCCTAAATTCATTTTAGTATACGATTTAAAGCAGTTTGAATTTGGTCTTCATTCACACAAAGCGAAAACCGCACATAGCCTTCCCCTTGTGAGCCAAAAATAGTTCCAGGAGCAATAAAAATGTGATACTTTTTTAACAACTGCTCTGTGAAATCTGTTGCCTTTATATTGGGATTAGGAATTTTTGCCCAAAGAAACATCCCTACTTGGGTGGGGGCATATTCCAATCCTAATTGCCGGATCAATTGCTCCATTAAATCCCGGCGTTTTGTATACACTTTGTTGATGATAGCAAACCAATCAGAAGATTGTTGTAAAGCCGCTATGGCTCCATGTTGCAAGCCAAAAAACATTCCAGAATCCATGTTGCTTTTTACTTTCAATACCGCCTGAATGCTTTCTGCATGGCCACTCACCATCCCCACACGCCATCCGGCCATATTAAATGATTTACTCAAAGAATTTAATTCTAAG
>JBMYZB010000175.1:0-2786 GCA_049609945.1 Flavobacteriaceae bacterium | reverse complement strand
GTTTGCATCCCAATTTTCAATGCGAAAGGTAGCATTCCACCCCAAATCATTGATGGTTTCTTGGGCCACCTCGTTCCATTGTCCATCGCTTTTGAGGGCTAAGCGCACCGCCCGATCTTCATCGGGGTAGAGGGGAAAAAGCTGGGCGGTTAATTTTAAAACGTCATCAGAAACGGTATAAATACCAAAGGCAATAACCTCCTCTCTGGGTACTTTCACATTCAAAATGGGATTCTCTGCTCGGTTCCACCAGTCGTTAGTGCTGATCGTATCCAAATTGGTGAAAGGCGCAATTACCTTGGGCTCCAACACTTTTTTTGTAGGATTTTGACAGTTCAAAAGAAGTACAGAAAATAGAAAAATAATAAAATGTTTCATGCGTTTGTATTTAGCTACAAGGTAAGAAATCTTGAGAAAATAGTAGGTTAGAAAGCAAGGATCCTTTTTTCGAATAAAAGTTATATTTTCGTTTTAAATGAAAGAGTCATGGCCAAAAAACTGCTTTTACAAGACATAGACTATCGCCCTTACGAAGTAATTGACGTTAATCGATTTATGGATCATTTGACAGCATTCCACACTGATGGCACCGGTGAGGGTGACCACAGTATTCACGAAGAAAACGGCTATTATTTTAGAATTACCCCAGATTTTTATCGAGAAGTAAAAGCTAAGATAGCGGAGTTAAGCACCTAATTTACAATGAAATTATAGCTTTCATTAACAGTTTATTACTGTTATAAAGCGTTTCAAATGCAGTGGCTACATTCTTAAAATCCATTTGGTGCGTAATGTATCGATTCACTGGAAAGTTGTCTTTTTGTAAGGTGTCAATTACCCAATCGAAATCTTCTTTGGTGGCATTTCGGCTACACAACAAGGTGGTTTCTTTGGAGTGAATTTCAGGATGTTTAAAGCTAAGTGAGTCTTTGTAAAGCCCCACCAGCACATAGGTTCCTCCGTGTTTCATAAAGTGATGTCCGTTTTCCATTGCCTTTTGGTTTCCGGTGGCATCAAACACCATGTCGGCTCGCTTATCTTGGGTTAAGGATTTTATAGCATCTTCAGCTTTAACTCCGGCCAGTATTCCCTCTACGTCTAGATGGGTTTTAACAAAATTGAGTCGCTCCTCATCTTGATCTAGGGCAATTACGCGGAGCCCCCTGTTTTTAGCCAATTGCATGATGCCAACCCCAATGGGGCCACAACCCATCACCACAATGGTTTGACCAGCTTGAGGTGCAGCTCGCCTCAACGCATGGGCACCAATGCTCAGCGGCTCTATAAGGGCTATGGCTTCAAGAGACAATGTGTTTAGTGGAATGAGGTGTGTGTGTGGTAGGGCCATTTGCTCTTGCATACCACCATCCACATGTACGCCCAAGACCTGTAGTTTTTCACAACAATTGGTTTTTCCCGCATGGCAGGCATCGCATTGACTGCAATTCATGTAGGGCAAAATAGCTACCCGATCTCCTTTTTTCAAGGGAGTCTTATCTTTTGGCGGCTCAATAACAACACCCGCCAATTCATGTCCAAGGATTCGGGGATAGTTGAAAAATGCTTGATTGCCCTTAAAGGCATGTAGATCAGTGCCGCAAACACCTATTTTTTTAATTTGAACCAACGCCTCGTTTGGTTTTGGTGTAGGAGACTCTTTTTCTCCTTCAGACCAAAGACCGGGTTTTTGACAGACAATATATTTCATTTGAATAGCTTATTAGTTCATCATTAAACGAGGCAGAAAAAGAGAAAGCTCCGGAAAAAGGGAGACTAAAATCAATACAATCAAACTCACAGCCAAAAACGGTAGTCCGGCTTTACTCACCTTACCAATAGAAGTTTTACCTATGCTTGAGGCCACAAAAAGACAAACGCCCACGGGTGGGGTAGTCAATCCAATAATGAGGTTTAGCACACAAATGACAGCAAAATGCATGGGCTCAATGCCAACCGCTAAAGCCACTTTTAAAAGAATAGGAAACATGATGAGCAAAGCGGCAATGGTTTCCATAAAGGTACCCACGGCAATGAGCAATAAATTGATTAATAACAGTACCACATATTTATTGTCGGTAAATGACAATATTTCGGCTGAAAGGGTTTGCGGCACTTGTTCAATTATTAAAATAAATCCAAACAGGTTGGCAAAGCCCACCAAAATCATTAGTGAGGCGGTGGTTTTCATTGAATCTAAAAAAACGATCAAAATGTTTTTTAGGTTTAATTGTTTGTAAATGAAAAGCCCTACCAACAAAGCATAAAGCACAGCCACAATAGACGCTTCTGTGGGAGTAAACACCCCACCAATAATACCAAAAAGAATTAGAATGGTGAGTCCTAAGGCCCAAAATGTGTTCGTAAAACTGACAAACATTTGATTTATACTACTGCGTTTGCTTTTGGGATATTTTTTTTGTTGTGCAATAATATAGGCCACAAAAAAGAGACCTAGGCCCAACAGAAGTCCAGGAATGGCTCCTGCCAAAAAGAGCTTGCCTACGGACAATCCACTTAGGGTAGCGGCAATAATCATGGGCAGGCTAGGGGGAATGATGGGACCCACCGTGGAGGAAGCTGCTGTGATGGCACAAGAAAAATCACGGTCGTAGCCTTCTTTTTTCATGGCAGGAATAAGCACCGAACCCAAACTGGCTGTGTCGGAAATGGCCGTGCCCGAAATGCCTGCAAAAAGCATGGAGGCACCTATATTCACAAAGGCCAAACCGCCACGTATATGCCCTAAGAGATGATTGCAAAATTGGATAATTTTATCAGTAAGTCCG
>JBMYZB010000174.1:0-2798 GCA_049609945.1 Flavobacteriaceae bacterium | reverse complement strand
TGGACTTGCTTGTTATTTATTGTATTTTATAATTTATCTTTCAGCTATGCGCAAGAACGTGTTACCCTAAGCGGCTATGTTACCGATGCGGCTACCAATGAAACACTCATTGGGGTAAACATTATTTTTCCAGCGCTTAAACAAGGGACTGTAACCAACGAATATGGTTTTTTTTCGATTTCTGTTCCCCAAGGCGCATACGCTTTGCAAATCAGCTATCTAGGCTTTGAAAACTTTACAGAAAACGTAACCCTACAACAAGACATTACACAAAACTTTGAACTTCTTCCGGCAGCAGTCCAACTGAATGAGGTGGAGCTTACAGAGAATATAGAAGCCATGAACCTCAAAAGCCCTCAAATGAGTGTGAACAGCTTGAGCATAGCCACCATAAAAAATATGCCAGCCGCCCTAGGGGAAGTGGACATCATCAAATCAATCACACTTTTACCAGGGGTAACTAATGCTGGGGAAGGTGCCTCGGGGTTTAACGTGCGTGGTGGAGCAGCAGATCAGAACTTAATTCTACTGGATGAAGCCATTATCTACAATGCCTCTCACTTGTTTGGCTTTTTCTCTGTTTTTAATCCTGATGCCATAAAAGACATCAAACTCTATAAAGGGGGCATTCCGGCAAACTATGGGGGTCGAGTGGCCTCGGTACTAAACATATATCAAAAAGAAGGGAATAGCAATCGCTATAGAGCCAATGGCGGTTTAGGACTTATTTCCAGTCGCTTGTTGGTGGAAGGACCAATAAAAAAAGATAAGGGTGCCTTTCTTCTGGGCGGCCGCAGCAGTTATGCCCATCTTTTTTTACCGCTTATTGAAAGTGTGGAAAACAATAAGGCCTATTTCTATGACCTTAACACCAAATTAAGCTACACCCTAGACGAAAAAAATAAAATCTTTTTATCGGGTTATTTTGGACGTGACGTTTTTGATATCAATAATTTGTTTAGTAATGCCTTTGGCAATTCGGTAGCCAATTTTAGATGGAACCATCTGTTTTCTAAGAAGTTGTTTTCTAATCTTTCATTGATCTATTCCGATTATGACTATTTCTTAGATTTTAATTTTGCAGATTTCAAATGGACCTCCGGCATAGTGAATTTTAATGCGAAATATGATTTTAAATATTATTTAAACGATAGATCAAAAATTGCCTTTGGACTGCAACACATCAACTACAAATTTGACCCTGGACTCATTGAACCTACCAAAGAAAACACTCAAGTTCAAACCAACAAACTCACCGACAAATATGCCTTAGAAAATGCGCTTTATGGCAGTTTGGAGCAGTCGGTTGGGGATCGTATTAATCTCATGGCGGGTGTTCGCCTCAGCAATTTTATGCGGCGTGGCCAATCGCTTTTTACCTATGCCAACAATGAACCCCTGCTGTTTAATCAAATGTTACAAATCTATGAAAGTGCCACACCTAAAGGCGTGGCTGATTACAGCAGAAATGAGATCCTTAAAAGCTTTAATAACCTAGAGCCTCGTTTTTCTATGGCCTATCAACTAAAGACCAACCAATCGATCAAACTAAGTTATAATCGAATGGCGCAATACCTCCATTTGATTTCCAACACCAATGCCCCTACCCCTATAGACATTTGGGCGCCCAGCGGCACCTTTATTGACCCGCAACTGCTCGATCAGATTGCTGTGGGGTATTTTACCAGTTGGGCTAATAATCGGTATAACCTAACCCTAGAAGCCTTTTATAAAAACACCCAGAACAGATTAGACTATATTGACGGTGCTGAACTCATCGCTAATGATGCCATTGAACAAGTATTACTCCCCGGCACTGCAGAAGCCAAAGGACTGGAATTGTTGGTGCGTAAAAATGAAGGGAAACTCACCGGTTGGCTGGCCTATACATTATCCCGGTCTATGCAACAAACCCCGGGAAGAACTCCACTTGAAACTGGTATTAACATGGGGGAATGGTATTTAACACCTTTTGATAAAACACACGATGTGAGTCTCATAGCTTCCTATCAACAAAATGTAAGGTGGCGTTTTAACACCAATTTTATCTATCAAACCGGACAACCCACAACTTATCCTAATGGTCAATATGCATTTTTGGAATTTTCCATTCCCAACTTTGAAGCAAGAAATAGCAGTCGTCTTCCGGACTATCATCGTCTCGATGTGTCTGCCACTTATACCCCTCAAAAAAAGGAAAAGCGAAATACAGGAGAATGGGTTTTTAGTATTTTTAATGTGTATAACAGACAAAATGCCGCTTCCATTCGTTTCCAGAAGAATGTGGACACAGGGCTTAATGAAGCCATTCGGCTATCCATTTTTGGGATCATTCCCTCTGTAACCTATAATTTTAAATTTTAAATGGTGCGTAAAATTATTTTACTTTTTGGCATTTTGTTGAGCGTAGTGGGCTGTGAAGACCCCATTGATGTTGATTTGAATGAGAACCCATCCCTATTAGTGGTGGAAGCCTATGTGAATTGGATTAAAGAAACCAAACAGACCGAACAAGTGGTGAAGCTCTCAACACTTAGTCCTTATTTCAGTTCCCAAAAAAATGCGGTAAGAGGAGCCACGGTCTATATTACAGATGAAGCTGCCCGTGCATACCGCTTTCAAGAAACCGAAACACCCGGACATTATCTGCCCTTAGACACAGTGCCCTATGTTGTAGCCCATCAATTTACCTTGCATATCGAACACCAACAACAACGCTATGAAGCCACAGAAACCTTTCAAACAGTGGCCAGTATCAATCGCGTTGAACAAGAGGCATTAACCTTTTTTGGACGTGA
>JBMYZB010000173.1:0-2819 GCA_049609945.1 Flavobacteriaceae bacterium | reverse complement strand
GTTTCTTTTTTTAGGATTTTTATTTCTCTTGCAGGCATTGGTAATTTTTTTTAGTGTCGCTTTTTTTTCCGCCGTTTTAGGACAATCGTTTTCTCGAGTAAAAGACCGTATTAATTGGAATAAAATTCAGTCCATACTTTTGTTTTCCATTGCCATACTCTTATTTTTATCTTAAATACTATTTGTGCACTCTCACATAAAACTTATTGAATGTCCCCGTGATGCCCTTCAGGGTTTTTCCAAATGGGTTCCTACGTCCAGTAAGGTGGCCTATTATCAGGCACTTTTAAAAGTGGGTTTTGATACTTTAGATTGTGTCAGTTTTGTATCTCCAAAGGCTATACCTCAGATGAAAGATTCTAAATTAGTTATTGAACAACTAGATCTCAGTGAAACTCAAACCAAACTTTTGGCAATTGTTGCCAATAGGAGAGGTGCCATTGATGCTTGTGGTTTTGATAAAATCGACTATTTGGGCTATCCGTTCTCTGTTTCAGAAAATTTTCAAATTCGAAATACCAAAAAAACGATAACAGAGTCTATACTTGTTCTTCAAGAGATAATTGAAATGGCAGAGAGGTGTAATAAAAAAGTAGTCGTATATTTATCTATGGGATTTGGCAATCCCTATGGTGACCCTTGGAGCCCGGCTATTATTGAAGAATGGGTTGCTAGGCTGTCGGGTTTTGGTGTGGAAATTATTTCCCTTTCGGACACCATTGGAATAGCACAAAAGGATTCAATCGAAACCCTATTTAAACATCTATCTCAGACACACAAGAGCATAGAATTTGGTGCTCATTTTCATACTGCAGAAAACACCTGGTTTGAAAAAGTAAATGCCGCTTATCTTTCCGGTTGTAAACGCTTTGATGGAACTATTAAGGGGAGAGGCGGCTGTCCCATGGCACAAAACGAAATGATTGGCAACATGCCCACAGAGCGCCTTATTTCTTATTTCACAGCACAACAATGCGAACTTTCACTTTCCAAACTGGCCTTTGAGTCGGCTTATAATTGTTCACATAAAATTTTCATGTAAGTCAAACACTAGGCTTTTAAATAGTTATGCTTTCTTATTAATAATGAAGGAGAAACATCAACCCGCAATTTTTATCCTATATTTGCATGCAATTAATCTCTAATTGATTGCGACATGGATTCCACGAAATTTTTTGGTCAAGGCCTCACCTACGAAGATGTGCTTTTAATACCCAATTATTCTGAGGTTCTACCTCGTGAAGTTGATATTCGATCCAAATTTAGTCGTAATATCAAATTAAATGCACCCATTATTTCTGCTGCCATGGACACCGTAACAGAGAGTAAAATGGCCATTGCCATTGCTCGTGAAGGGGGTATTGGAGTGATTCATAAGAACATGAGCATTGAAGCTCAAGCCGATGAAGTTCGTATGGTTAAACGATCGGAGTCAGGCATGATTTTAGATCCTGTCACGCTGCCAAATACGGCAACTATTCGTGAAGCAGAACAAAACATGAATCAATACAAAATTGGAGGGATTCCTATTGTAGACGGCCAAATGAGGCTAGTGGGTATTGTTACCAATCGAGATTTGCGTTTTGAAAGTAAAGACAATAGATCTATCCAAGAAGTAATGACTTCTGAAAATTTAATTACAGTTGAAGAAGGCACTTCATTGCAGGATGCAGAAGCCATACTTCAAAAACACAAAATAGAAAAATTGCCAGTAGTCAACAAGGCTAACCAATTGGTTGGTCTAATCACCTTTAGAGATATTTCTAAACATTCCAAAAAGCCAAATGCCAATAAAGATCGTTATGGAAGACTTTGTGTGGCTGCTGCCATAGGCGTCACAGCCGATGCCTATGAACGCGTGGAGCGGTTAAAAGAGTCGGGTGTAGATGCTGTGGTGATTGATACGGCACATGGACATTCAAAAGGAGTGGCTGGGGTTTTTAAAGAAATTCGCAAGGGATTTTCAGATTTAGATATTATTGTAGGCAATATTGCTACCGCAGAAGCCGCAAAATATTTATTAGATCTTGGAGTAGATGCCATAAAAGTGGGTATTGGTCCTGGTTCAATTTGTACTACTCGTATTATTGCAGGGGTTGGGTTCCCTCAACTTTCGGCTCTTATTGAAGTGCAAAAAGCCGTTAAAAATGAAATACCCATTATTGCTGATGGAGGTATAAAATACACTGGAGACATCCCTAAAGCCATAGCAGCAGGAGCAGATGCTGTAATGCTAGGCTCTTTGTTAGCTGGAACCAAAGAATCACCCGGGGAAACAATAATTTATGAGGGTAGAAAATATAAAACCTACCGTGGCATGGGTTCTGTAGAAGCGATGCGCAGTGGAAGTAAAGATCGCTATTTTCAAGATGTAGAGGCTGATATTAACAAACTTGTGCCTGAGGGTATTGTTGGCCGGGTACCATACAAGGGCAATTTAGAAGAAAGTGTTCATCAATTTATTGGAGGTTTGCGTGCGGGCATGGGTTATTGTGGAGCTAAAAATATACCTTCGCTTCAAAAAAATGGACGCTTTGTTAGAATTACAGCTGCTGGTTTAAAAGAAAGTCACCCACATACCGTTAGCATCATTAAAGAAGCACCTAACTATAGCAGATAATATTTAGGAATTTACAATCTTCAAAGTTTTCTTGAAATCTTTTGTTTCAATTCGGATAATGTACATTTGTTTGTCTTCAAGGCTAACCGGAATTTGAAAATTTTCAAAATTTTGAACCTCAAAAAGATGGATTAGGTTCCCGATGATGGAGTATATTTGAATGGTTCCAGTTCCTCTAATCCCCTTTATGTGCAAGGAT
>JBMYZB010000172.1:0-2839 GCA_049609945.1 Flavobacteriaceae bacterium | reverse complement strand
GACTTTGTGGATTTTGGTTTAATATAAAACTATAGGGATTGTCATGTACTAATAAAATTTGTCGCTCAGCAGCCCAATTTACTAAACGTTGCAGGGTTTCATTTTGCGCTGGGGTACCCGTTGGCATGTGTGGATAATTCAACCAAAATAATTTTATTTTAGTTGTATCTAAAACTTCTAATGCGTCCCAATCAGGTTGCCAATGGTTTTCTTCTTTTAAATTATAATATACTGGTTCGGCTTCAACCAGTTGGGTTACCGCAGCATAGGTGGGATAGCCGGGATTGGGAATTAATGCTTGATCACCTTTATTTAAAAAGGCCATAGAAATGTGCATGATGCCTTCTTTTGAACCCATCAAGGGTAAGATTTCGGTTTGAGGGTCTAAAGCAACACCATAATTATTTTGATAAAAAGCGGCCATTGCCTCCCGCAATTCGGGCAGACCTTGATAACTTTGATACATATGTGCCTTAGGGTGTGCTAAACTTTTAGCTAAAGCTTCAGCCACAGCCGGCGGAGGGGCCAAATCCGGACTGCCAATGCCCATATTAATCACAGGGTGTCCTGCCTTAACTAGAGCAGCAACTTCTCGCAATTTGCGCGAAAAGTAATATTCTTGAACACTTTCTAAACGGTGGGCTGTTGTGGTCATTCTTTTTGGTTGGTATATTCTCCTAAAATTTTAAACTCACTGGCCATAATCTGCAAAATAGATTTGGCTTTGGCAAATTGCGCGTAGGTGTCAAACGTCACATCCACAAAAAAGGCATATTTACCAGGTGTTTCGATCACAGGAAGCGATTGTATTTTGGTCAAATTCAACAGGCAATCGCTCATCATATTAAGAACTGCCGCAAGACTTCCTCTTTGATGATCCAAGGTGAATTTTAAAGCAGCCTTATTAATTTTTTCTTCTTCAATTGTGGGCTTATTTTTTTCTAAGACCACAAAACGGGTTATGTTGTTTTTAATGGTTTGTATGGAAGAGGCCAAAACAGATAAACCATAAATTTGAGCCGCTTGTTGACTAGCAATGGCAGCCACAGCTTTGGTTTTATGCATAGTAATTTTCTTAGCCTCCTCAGCTGTATCTGCCGTTTCCACTAAACGAATGTGCGGAAATTGCTTAAAAAACTGTTTGCATTGCAACAAGGCCATGGGATGCGAGCGAACTTCTTCAATGGCTTCTATGGTTTGCCCTTCAAGAGCCATAAGATGATGGTTTATGCTTAAATAATGTTCACCCACTATGTGTAAATCATTCTGATCAATCAGTGCATAATTAGGAATGATGGAGCCCGCAATAGAGTTTTCAATGGCCATCACAGCATGGCTAATTTCACCTGCTTCAAGAGCCAGTGCTAAGTCACCAAAGCTTAAAAATTCTCGCAATGAAGAGGCCTCAGAAAAATAAACCCTAGCCACTTCGTCGTGAAAAGAACCACGAATACCTTGAATTCCTATGATCTCGTTTGAATGCATATCAAAAAAAAAGTCCCGATCAAATCAGGACTTTAACTATTCTATTAGTTTTTAGATTATAAAGATCCTGCTGCTTCTGAAAAGAAGTAGAAATAAGATTTATAATAAAAAAACGCTTGTTTCATAATTTTAAAACTGCCACAAATGTAAGATAGCTTTTTTCAAAAACAAATATTTCACTCATTTTTTTAGCTTTTCCTATCTTGCTAACCGTTATATGAATAAAGATTCAAAATGGTATCCTTTAGTTTTGCTCAACATGGGCATGTTGTTTTCGAGCAGTTCTGGGGCTTTTGGACGTTACATTGATTTATCACCCCCCCACACTATTGGGTACAGAGCATTGATGGCTTTACTTCTTCTACTAGGCTATGCTGTCATTCAAAAACACCAATTGCGATTTGATTTCAAAACGCATGGTTTCACCGTGCTCTTGAGCGGTTTATTAATGGCTTTACATTGGGTCTTTTATTTTTATGCATTACGCTGGGGCAATGTGGCCATTGGCATGCTCTCCCTTTTTACATATCCAGTATTTACTAGCCTACTGGAGCCCTTCTTTTTTAAAACCCACTGGCAATGGAGGCATCTCATTATGAGCTTACTCATTATTATCGGCATTTATTTTTTAGCGCCAAGTCTTGACCCCAGCGAGGTAAGTACCCAAGGTTTATTGATGGGGTTATTTTCTGCTTTTACCTATTCGCTCCGCAATATCATTTTAAAGAAAAAAGTGGACACCTTCAAAGGCTCAACCCTTATGCTTTATCAAATGGCCATTACCACTTTTTTACTTATTCCCGCTTTTTTTGTTTATACCGAAGAAGCTGTCAAACCCCAAATGCCTTACATTGGTTTTTTAGCCCTTGTTACCACCATTGGCCACACCTTGTTTATTAATAGTTTTCGTTATTTTTCCATTAGCACCGTGAGTATTCTGAGTAGCATTCAGCCCTTGTTAGGTATTTTATTAGGCGTCATTTTTTTAGCAGAAATACCTAGCGAACGCAGTATTATTGGAGGTGTTCTAATCTTACTTACAGTGGTTATAGAAAGTAGAAAAGGAACTTCTTAAGTTGTTATAGATGCCTTATCTTTAGGGCTGCATGAGTATGGTTATAGAAAATATATCTAAAAAATACGGGGCTAAAACAGCTCTAGATTCCATTTCTTTTACCCTGAAACCCGGTGAGGTTGTTGGGTTACTTGGCCCCAATGGCGCTGGTAAATCTACCTTGATGAAAATTCTAACTGGGTATTACCTTAATTGGGAAGGAAGCGCTTTTTTTGAAGGAACGGATTTAAAAAAGGAACGCAAAGCCATACAAAATAAAATAGGCTATTTACCTGAAAA
>JBMYZB010000171.1:0-2918 GCA_049609945.1 Flavobacteriaceae bacterium | reverse complement strand
GTTGCTCTCTTGAATTCTTTTGAATTTCTTTTTGATGATTGGTCAGTTTTTATTCTTTCTTATTACCAAACAGACTCATAAAATCCATAACTGTAAAAGAATTTAATCGCTATAATTTGTATTATTTTTTAGTACGATTAGATTTTTATAAAGTATCTTATCAGCTGATTTACAATAGAATATTTATGAAATGAGATGGTGTAAAATAAATCTAAATTGTTTCATGTTGGTTGGTGTGGGGGAGAAAGAAGAAATCATATTGTCATTTGCAACGTTAGGAAACCTAATCCTAATTATTAAGACTATTGCTTTTTCAAATAACAAACCTTTAATTTTGGTTTTTTTCTAAATTTACAAGAATGGAAAAAATAAATTTCACCTCCATAGAAGGGGCAGAAATATCTTGGTTTGCTCCCCTGTGTAACGGAGATGACGATTTTCTTGGTAAGCGCAATCCTGATTATAGAAGTAGTTGGGAAAACACATTAAAAATTGTTAAAACGGCTGACCAATTGGGATATAGAAATGTGCTTTGCCCTTCTTCCTATCAAGTAGGACAAGATCCATTGTCTTTTGTGGCGGGAATGGCGTCGGTCACCAAGCAAATCAATTTTTTGGCAGCCATTCGTTGTGGAGAAATTCACCCTCCGATGTTGGCTCGAAATATTGCTACCCTTGATCATATGCTCAAAGGCAGGTTCACCATAAACATAATTTCATCAGATTTACCTGGAAATCAATTATCTTCTCAAGAGCGCTATGCGCGTTCTAGAGAGGTTATTGAAATTCTCAAGCAAGGTTGGACAAAAGAACGCATACAATTTGATGGAAATTATTATTCTTTAGACTTACCCTCAGAACCTGTTAAACCCTATCAGGAAAATGGGGGTCCTTTATTATATTTTGGGGGATATTCACCAGATGGAGTGAACCTTTGTGCAGAACATTGTGATGTTTATCTGATGTGGCCAGAAACCGAACAAAACCTTCAAGGTCTTATGGACAATATGACGCAGCGTGCGGCAAACTATGATCGTTCTGTCCAGTTTGGTTTGCGAGTTCATGTTATTGTTAGAGAAACTGAAGCAGAAGCCCGTGCCTATGCCGAGAGCCTCCTCTCAAAATTAGACCATGACTTGGGAGCCAATATAAGAAACCGAGCTCTAGATGCGGCCTCACTTGGGGTGGCAAGACAAACAGAATTAAGGGCTCAAGCCGATGCAAAATATTTTGTAGAACCTAATTTATGGACCGGCATTGGCTTAGCTCGCTCAGGATGTGGGGCTGCTCTTGTAGGAAATCCAGATCAAATAGTAGCAAAAATTAAACACTACATGGATATGGGAATTCGCTCATTTATTTTTTCCGGATACCCTCACCACCAAGAATGTGAATTGTTTGCAAAGTATGTCCTACCGCGTTTTAAAACAATTTCGCTCCCAGAAATTTTTGGCCGTGTACCAAAAAACACACCAAATACCCCTTTGGGTAATGGTCCAAGAAACTAAACTATGATTGATTTTGTTATAGTTTTAAGTTATTTAATACTAATCTTAACGGTTGCCTTACGAGGAAAATTAAAACCAAACAGCTCTGCAGACGAATACTTTTTAAGTTCACGTTCTCTGCCCTGGTACTCCATTGCCCTCTCAACAATTGCCACCAATATTCAAGGATATCAGTTTTTAGGTATGATGGGATCTGCCTATTTATATGGGCTGGCACAAGCTAACCTAGAAATCAATGCAGTTCAAGGAATTTTGATAGGTGCTTTTGTTTTTGTTCCCCTTTTTTTAAAAGAAAAAATCACAACCATTACACAGTTTATTGCAAAAAAATTAGGACAAAAAATTGCGCTTTTCTACTCCTTAACAAACATAGCTTTATTTGCAACCATAACCTTAGGCGCAGCACTTTTCTGGGGTGCTTATGCCGCTGATATGGTTTTTGGTGAACAGTTACAATTCTTACACAAAAACAGATTGATTCGTATTGCTCTACTGATTGTAATTCTAGGTATATTTTCTGCAACCTACACTTACTTTGGAGGGCTTAGTGCCGTTGTAAGAACAGATGTTATTCAGTTTAGTGTATTGCTTTTAGGTGGAGTTATTGTTTGTTTCACCGCAGTGAATCATCTCGGAGGATGGGATCAACTATACATAAAGACACCAGAAAAAATGCATTTGCACCTGCCCGCAGATCACCCAACCCTCCCTTGGACTCACCTATTGGGTCTATTTTTTTTAAATATCAATTATTGGTGTGCAAACCAAACCGTAATGCAACGCGCTCTTGCCGCTAAAACTGTGGGCCATGCTCAAACCGGACTGATGGTTGGAGGGCTTATCAAATATTTTATGGCCGTTATTATTATTGTTCCCGGCATTGCCCTTTATGGCATTTTAGGTGATCAACTAACAGAACCCGACTTGGCGTTTCCCTATATTGTAAAAAACTATCTCCCCATAGGAATTAAAGGGATCATTTTATGTGGCTTATTTGCGTCACTAATGAGCACTGTGGACTCAACATTTAATTCGCTTGCTACGCTTTGGTCTACAGATATTTACGCTGTTTATTTGAATAAAAATGCCACCGATAAACAAAAAATTTATGCCGGAAAAAAAGCCATTCTTTTCAGTTTAGGAACCGCTTTGATTATGGGATTGATATTATTAAGTTTGAAGTTTGATGCGCCCGATTCAGCATTTACTCACACATTAAATAATTTGCGTTATTACATCAACTGTGGCTTTGTTGTCTTGATTTGTAGTGCTGTTGTGCTCATACGTCCCAATCTAAAAGTTGTGTTGTTTGCATTTATAGTAACACTACCTCTAAACATAGCAATACAGATTCTTTATCCAGATATGAATTATTTTATCCGAGCCTTTTGGGTAATTTGCATTGGTTTA
>JBMYZB010000170.1:0-2954 GCA_049609945.1 Flavobacteriaceae bacterium | reverse complement strand
GTTTGGGTTGACAAGCCGCAAGGGTAATCAAACCGATACCTAAAATAAAAATCCTTTTTTTTATCATTCTACTTGAAATTCATTTACAAAAAGAGGCATCGCCTTTTTAAAAATAGGGAAATAAAGATAAATCGAATTGGTATTCAAACAGCACAGGTTACGAAGTTTGCTTGCGGGATGCAAAATTGTAACACCCTAATACTAATGAGAATGGTTTTTTTGGTTATAAATAAAAGAAAATTATGAGCTTCTCACAGTTTGTGACTTTTCGTTTATTGTAGGCTAAGAACTATTTAAAAACTGAGAACAAAAAAAGGCTTCCCTTAGGAAGCCTTTTCAAAATTTTAACACACCTAGCTTAAAGTGCACTTACATGTTTAGCCAACTTAGATTTTAGATTGGCCGCTTTGTTGGCGTGGATAATATTCTTTTTGGAAAGCTTATCAATTAAAGACACAACTTCCGGAAAGGCTTTAGCAGCCTCTTTTTTGTTGGTCATATCGCGCAGTTTACGGATAGCATTTCGTGCTGTTTTATGTTGAAAGCGATTGCGTAAACGCTTTTTGTCATTGGATCGAATACGCTTTAATGCAGATTTATGATTTGCCATACTATTTATTTAAATCGTAGCCCGTAGGGGAGTCGAACCCCTCTTTCCAGGATGAAAACCTGGCGTCCTAACCGATAGACGAACGGGCCAATTTTTTACGTGCGCAAATGTAAGTTTAAAATTGTTATTACACAACCTATTTTAAAATTTACGGTGAGCACATTTTTGGAGCTACGCTATTAGTAGGCTTTAGCAAAAAGAACCCGCTTGGAAGAGGGCTTCCCAGAATAAATACAGTTTCCTTCTTCTTCGGGTTGATCTAGGGGAATGCAGCGAATAGTGGCTTTGGTTTCTTTTTTAATTTTTTCTTCCGTTTCTGCTGTGCCATCCCAATGCGCCGATAAAAACCCTCCTTTTTCTTCTAAAAGTGTTTTAAAGGTATGATAATCATCAACAGGAGTAATGTGCTTATCACGGCGCTGTTTAGCCCGATCAAACATTTCTGCTTGCATTTGCGGCAAGGTGTTTCGAACCCAGTCCACAATATCCTTTTGAGGAATAAATGTTTTCTCAAGGATGTCTCTTCTAGCCACTTCAACACTGCCCTTTTCCAAGTCTTTGGGCCCAATGGCTATACGTAATGGCACTCCTTTGAGTTCGTAGTCGTTAAACTTAAATCCGGGGGTAACATTGTCTCGATTATCAAATTTTACACGAATGTTATGTTGCCTTAAGTCATTTTGCAATTGGGTGGCTACTTCAGCAATGGCTTGCTGTTGTTGTTCGTTTTTAAATATGGGTACAATAATCACCTGAAAAGGTGCTAAATTGGGTGGGATCACTAGGCCATTATCGTCCCCATGGGTCATGATCAAAGCGCCCACCAAACGTGTGGAAACGCCCCAAGAACTGGCCCACACATATTCGTTATGACCTTCTTTAGTGGCATATTTTACATCAAACGCTTTGGCAAAGTTTTGCCCCAAAAAATGGGACGTTCCAGCTTGCAACGCCTTGCCGTCTTGCATCAGTGCCTCTATGCAATAGGTTTCTTCAGCACCAGCAAAACGCTCGCTTTCCGTTTTGATGCCTTGAATCACAGGAATGGCCATGTAGTCTTCCACAAAACGAGCATAAATGTTGTTGATGATTTTGGTTTCTTCTAACGCCTCCTCTTTGGTGGCATGCGCCGTATGGCCTTCTTGCCATAAAAATTCTGACGTCCGCAGAAATAAACGGGTACGCATTTCCCAACGCACCACATTGGCCCATTGATTGAGCAATATGGGTAAGTCTCTGTAAGACTGAATCCAGTTTTTATAGGTGTTCCATATCACAGCCTCACTGGTGGGGCGCACCACCAATTCTTCTTCTAATTTGGCCTTAGGATCCACCATCAACTTACCTGGTCTCTCAGGATCATTTTGAAGGCGATAATGCGTCACTATGGCACATTCTTTAGCAAAACCTTCTGCATTTTTTTCTTCGGCTTCAAACAAACTTTTAGGCACAAACAACGGAAAATAGGCGTTTTCATGACCAGTTTCCTTAAACATTTTGTCTAATTCGGCCTGCATTTTTTCCCAAATGGAATAGCCATAAGGTTTTATGACCATACAGCCTCGCACGGCTGCATTTTCAGCCAGATCAGCTTTTATAACCAATTCATTATACCACTTTGAATAATCTTCGGTTTGTTTTGTAAGTTTTTTTGCCATTACTTTTTTGGCATAGATTTTGCCACTATATTGTTATTAACTTGGATCTTGGATGCAAAACTAAACTATTTAGCATACATATTCGCAAAACAATTGATTATGAGAACACCAAAAATTAAATTTTTCTATTTTGCTTCAACCGCTTTAGCTTTTGGGTTGCTTCTCACTAATTGTGTAGGCTACCAAAATGCTACCTACTATCCTAGTGATGGTATTTATGGTGACCCCGTGGTGGTGGTTCAAAAAACCGAAAACGGCAACGGAAAGTATTACAAACAATATTTTCAAAATATGGGAGACACCTATAGTTCTGTTCCAGATGATGCGGTTTACTTTACCGACCCTGATAACTACGCAAATCCAAATGTGGCACCCAATCAACCCGCGCAACAAATACCTTGGGGAGGGCAAACCACCTCTACAGATGTCTATATATTTAACAACCAACCGGCCTTTGGTTTTGGTTTTTCTAATTTTGGTTGGGGTTTTAATAATTTTAATTTTGGTTATGATCCATTTTTTTATGGTTATAATCCCTATCGATTTGGTTTTAGAAACCGCTTTTACAATCCTTGGTGGAATGGATTTAGTCCTTTTTATGATCCCTTTTATAGTCGATTTTACAGCCCCTTTTATTATGGCTTTGCTGGACTGCATTACCGCCCACCTTTCTATCGAGACTATTA
>JBMYZB010000169.1:0-2998 GCA_049609945.1 Flavobacteriaceae bacterium | reverse complement strand
TTCATGTTTAGATGCTAAGTAATGATTATTTTAAATTTTTCAATTAGTATGCTTATATAGACTAAAATTCTCTTGTTTTTTATATATATGGTAAGTTTATGAGTAAGTTTAATGTTTATTATGAAGATACTGATGCCTCTGGTAGAGTGTATCATGCTAATTATTTAAAGTTCCTAGAAAGAAGTAGAACTGATTTAATTTATCAAACCAATTATACACATGAAGAATTATTAAAAAAATTTGATTTAATTTTCGTTGTTAAAGAATGTTCTATAAGTTTTAAGAAGCCAGCTTTTTTTGAAGATTTAATTAAGGTAACTTCAGAAATAGATCAGTTAAGTAGAGTAAAAATAAAATTTAATCAAAAAAGTGTTTGATTCCACTAACATTTGCTCAAAGGGATTGACTTGATTCATAAACACTTTATAGTCTTCTTGAGAACAAAATCCATTAATTGGCTCAACTACAGCACGGTTATACCAACTTCGGTCAAAAAATACCATTTCCCCTGGATTGGGCAATTTGTTTATGTAGCGTTGAAAAAACCACTGCTCTTTTTCATCTTCTGTAGGAACATGAAGCGCAACAATTTTAAAATGCCTTGGATTTATGTGTTCTGTGATCCGCCTAATGGCACCACCTTTTCCGGCGGCATCTCTTCCTTCAAATAAAATGACCACTTTTTGATTATTTTTTATGACCCACTCTTGGATTTTAATCAATTCCTTTCTTGTTGTAGCGTTTTGAAAATGTTGAGCTGTAAATTTCATAGAGGATTATGGATTTTATTAATATTAATCATAGAAGAAAAGTAGAGCATTGCCTTAGCTTAAAATATTATGTTTGTAGGTTTTAATGTTGTTGAATAGGTAAGCATGCGGCAAGTTAAATTATATGCTAATTAGTGTTAGGTATTAAATAATTCTCTTCAGTGTGTTTTCTTTTGTTACTATATAGTGTTTAATTACCCCAATAACATGGATAACAAAAAGGAGCATTAGGATTGTGGCCATAATTCCATGTCCTTTTAGGGGCGTAATTTCATTTGGTGCTTTTATAGCATTTGCGGTTCCTTGCTGTAGCGCTTCATAATACCCTCCTGAAATCATAATGCCAATGCCTGAGACGGTAATTTCCAACAGTAAAAAATAGAAAAGGTTATGTGTCCAAATGGCTAATTTGTCATTGAATGCAGAACCTGTTTTTAAGTGAGCTGGACGTACCGCTTTAAAATAGATCCAACACCTAGCTAAAGTGAGCACTAAGACCACTATACCCAATAAGGCGTGTATCTTGATCAGGTTCATCTTTTCTTCTGGCTCTATGTCCTCCATATATTTCCCAAGTGGAAATAGAATGACTATCAAAAGAGTGGTAAGCCAATGTATAGCAATAATTCCCTTGCTATATTTTTTTGTTAAATCGTTTTGAATTGATGTTTTCATGGCATTTGGATTTAAGGTTTACTGAAAAGGATTACTAAAACGGGGGATAAAACTAGGCAGCATGGTTGTAGTATAGATTTGAGTTAATAATGCTTAAATATACCGTTTTTCTGAATAAACAGAAAAATCACCACAATAATTGGGTAACGGTTTTTGGGATAGCGGTAGGTTTAAGGGTTTGAGGGTCTAAATAACACCATTGGGTGCGACATTGTGCCAGTAAAGTGCGTGGTTCCTTTTTATAGATTTCTACCACTCGTTCTGAAAGCATCCCTCGGGTATGGGCCACATAGGTTTCTATTTGGAGGTTGTCACCCAAATGGGCAGGCTGTTTATAAGTGATATGATGACTACGTACCACCCAACGCCCAAAAGCCTTTGATTGTGGGGCAATAAGGTGCTCCCAATGGGCTTGTGCTGCTTCTTGCACCCATTGCAAATAAACCACATTATTGACGTGAGCCAAAGCGTCTAAATCGGTGGTAGATACTTTTTTTTCTATGCAATAGGGGGCAGTTTTCATTTTTTAACAACTAGCTTAACTTCAAAAAGCGTATCCCAATTTTTTCCAGTCACAAAAAAGGTTTTCCGTTGGGGGTGGAAGGCTATACCGTTAAGCACATTGAGTTGAGGATGTTGGGTTACTTTATCTATTAGCCCACTAAAGTCAATCACGCCATCCACTTTTCCGGTGGTAGGGTCAATAATCAAGCCCACCTCCTTTTCAAATTGATAGGTATTGGCATAAATTTTACCATTTACCCATTCCAATTCGTTGAGCTTATTTAATGCTGAACGGTGAGTCATTACTTCTACATAGCTCAATTCTTTACCGGTTTCGGGATCTAATTTCCAAATGCGGTTACTTCCATCCGATTTATATAAAAATTGCCCATCATTGCACAACCCCCAACCTTCGGGGCTCTTATCAAAGTCAAATGCACGTTCCATGGTGAGTGTTGCTTGGTCATAGACAAAGCCTTTTTTAGCTTGCCAGGTGAGTTGATACACCTTATTGTTTAAAAGCGTTAGGCCTTCACCAAAAAAGTTATCGTCTAGGGGCTTGTTCTCCAAAAGAGTACCATTTTTAAAGGCCACTTTTCGCAGGGTAGATTTTCCTCGTAAACCTGTACTTTCAAAAAGGGTATCGCCTTTAAATTCTAATCCTTGCGTATAGGCTTCTTGGTCATGTGGAAAGGTGTTTAAAATACTATAGGTATAGAGCATGGGGGGTGCATCGGCCACTAAGGTAATTTTTTGGCTAAGGGTATCCACACCGTTTGAGTGAGTCACTAATACCTTTAGCTTGTGCGTGCCCAAAGGCTGAGTTTCAATGGGTAGGGGCATAGTTACAGGCTGGGCATCCCAATACCATTGCAAGTGTGTATAAACCGCTTCTTTTTTAGCCTTAATTTGAGGGGAAAGGGTATCGCCAAAACGCAAGGCTTTTTTGGGGGCATCAAGGCGAAAGTTTGATTTTGGAATGCCACTGGAGTTACATTTCAACAGTAACAAGGCAAAGACGGACAAGAACAGGGATTTCATTTTTTTTG
>JBMYZB010000168.1:0-3079 GCA_049609945.1 Flavobacteriaceae bacterium | reverse complement strand
AGACGGTATAGGAAACGCTGCGGGTTATGGTGTTTTGTTGATTTTAGTAGCCTTCTTTAGAGAACTTTTAGGTTCCGGAAAATTGTTTGGTTACCAAGTCATTCCTGATGCCCTGTATGAAATGGGTTATGAAAATAACGGTTTGATGTTACTTTCTCCTATGGCTTTGATCACCGTCGGTCTGATCATTTGGTTCCAGCGATCTAGAAACAGAAAATTAATAGAAAAGAATTAAGCACAGCATGGAAGCATACGTAAATTTATTTGTAAAAAGCATTTTCATCGAAAATATGATTTTTGCTTATTTCTTGGGCATGTGTTCTTATTTGGCCGTGTCCAAAACGGTAAAAACAGCCGTAGGCTTGGGCCTTGCCGTTATTTTTGTATTGACAATCACGGTGCCCATCAATTTTTTATTGGACTCATACTTATTACGCCCTGGCGCTTTAGCCTGGTTAAATGCCCAATATGCCTCAGTGGATTTAAGCTTTTTAAGTTTCATAATGTTTATTGCAGTGATTGCTTCCATGGTGCAATTGGTAGAAATGATTGTTGAAAAATTTGCTCCAGCACTCTATGGTGCACTTGGAATTTTCTTACCGCTCATTGCAGTAAATTGTGCCATTTTGGGTGGCTCACTCTTTATGCAACAAAAAGATTTCGGAGGCATTGCAGAAGCCGGTGTATATGGTTTGGGTTCTGGTATAGGGTGGTTGTTGGCCATTTTAGCCATAGCCGCCATACGAGAAAAAATTACCTATTCTAATGTGCCTGCCCCCTTGCGTGGCTTAGGCATTACCTTTATAATTACCGGATTGATGGCGATTGGTTTTATGAGTTTTATGGGGATTAAATTATAAGTTTAAATATGGATTTAACTGTTATTGTAGCTAGCGTTGTTGTTTTTTTGGTAATTACCTTTTTATTGGTGGGCATGCTTTTAGGTGCTAAAGCAAAGTTGTTGCCTTCCGGCCCAGTTTCATTGTTGATTAATGGTGATAACAACGTAGATGTATCTTCTGGAGGAACCCTTTTGAATACGTTAGGAAATAATAAGATTTTTTTGCCTTCTGCCTGTGGTGGAGGGGGGACCTGCATTCAATGTAAATGCCAAGTGTTGGAAGGTGGCGGTGAAATTTTACCAACTGAAAAGCCGCACTTTTCTAGGAAAGAAATTGCAGAAGGTTGGCGTTTGGGCTGTCAAGTAAAGGTGAAACAAGATATGGTAATTCAAGTGCCTGAAGAGGTTTTTGGAATCAAAAAATATGAAGCCACCGTGGTGCGCAATTGGAATGTGGCCTCCTTTATTAAAGAATTTGTGGTAGAAATTCCTGAAGAAATGGACTATAAGGCCGGAGGTTACATTCAAATTGAAATTCCTAAATGTGAAGTCAAATACCAAGATATCGATATCAGCGCCCACCCTGAAGAACACCCCGGTGAAAACGACAAATTCCAATTGGAGTGGGACAAGTTTGGTCTTTGGGATTTAAAAATGAAAAACTCTGAATTGGTAGAACGCGCCTATTCTATGGCTTCTTATCCTGCCGAGGGCAAAGAAATTATGCTTAATGTGCGTATTGCTACCCCGCCATGGGATCGAGCCAAGAATGGTTGGATGGATGTGAATCCGGGAATTGCCTCTTCCTATATCTTCTCCAAAAAACCAGGTGATAAAGTAACCATTTCAGGGCCTTTTGGTGAATTTTTTATCAATGAGTCTGAATCAGAAATGCTTTATGTTGGTGGTGGTGCCGGAATGGCGCCCATGCGTTCACATTTATACCACCTGTTTCGCACACTAAAAACAGGTCGAAAAGTAACTTTTTGGTATGGTGGCCGTTCCAAACGAGAACTATTCTACACAGAACATTTTAGAGCCTTAGAAAAAGATTTCCCAAACTTTAAATTCTACATTGCCCTATCAGAACCGTTGAAAGAAGACAACTGGAAAGAAAAAAATGGCCTTGAGGGAGCCGGTGATGGTTTTGTTGGCTTTGTGCATCAAGTGGTGATTGATAACTATCTGTCAACCCACGATGCCCCAGAAGATATTGAAGTCTATTTCTGTGGCCCACCCCTTATGAACCAAGCTGTTGAAAAAATGGCAGACGACTTTGGGGTGCCGCCAGAAAACATTCGCTTTGATGATTTTGGGGGATAAGAACGTAAATCCTTATTTTACAAAATAGGTTTTTAAGGCACTTACATATTCTTCAAAAGCTAATTTTCCTTCTTCAGTAAGGAGCACCTGAGTATTGGGATAATTATTGCGAAATTGTTTTTCAATGGTAATGTAATTTTTATGAGCCAATTTTTTGAACTGTACGCTTAAGTTGCCCGATGTGGCCTGGGTGATGTTTTTTAATTCTGTAAAATCAGCCCTCTCCTGTTTAATCAAATATGAAATAATAACCAATCGCAAAGGGTTATGTAAAACGGGATTTAAATTTTTATACATTTTTTCTTTTTTCATTAAAGCGCAATATAATACCAGGAATCAAAAAGGTGATTATGGCCACACTACCCATTAATAAAGGATGGTGTAAATAAGTTAAATGAAAGGCAATAAAACCACTACCATTGATTATCAATGCACAAAACAATAATAAGTTGCTTTTAATTAAACTTCTGGCTACAGCGGTGGCTATCCCTAATAAAATAAAAATAAAAGGCGTGAGATGATCTTTTAACATATCATTGTAAGCAAATGCAATAACCATAATATTAATACCAACAAAAAACCATAATCGAGATGAAATTAATGTTAGAGGATTTGTATCATTAGTTTTTTTTCATGCAAAATACCAAAAAGTATATATTGATACTAGAGGCATAATTAAATAAGGATACCAACTCACTTTGTAGAAGCCTTTGTATAGAAGAAAAGCTTGCGAATAGCAACACACAGCAATAGTAATACCCCAAATAATAAAGGCAAAACCGTTTTCTTCAAATCGATTTTTAGCTTTTTTAATGATAGAATCAATAAGCTGAAGACTTTGTTCGGGAGTAAAATGGGAATCATTCATAAGTAGGATTTTTTTAGATTAGAAATCAAATTTTATATATTTCAATA
>JBMYZB010000167.1:0-3138 GCA_049609945.1 Flavobacteriaceae bacterium | reverse complement strand
TCTTCAAAAGCGGCCAATATTTTAGCTTGGTTACTGTTTTGATGTCTATATCAATAATTTTTTTTATGTCATACACATAAGTTTTATTGTTTGCTTTTTAAAACCTTATTTTTATCTGTTAGCGGTGTCCTAAGAGCTTAACCGAAAACTACTCCATTAAAGTAACTTCCTAATAATGTTGCTTGGTGCTTCCAATTACATCTAGGATTGAAAGAAAAATAGATAGTGAAACTTATGCAGCCAAAGTAGCCGCTTTAGGTATCCTTTTATTCATCAATTGAAACCAAAGGGGGGGCACCAAAGCAATTAAAATGGAGGTGGGATAGCCAAAGGGCAATTGCGGACTTTCGTCACGGTTTTCAAGCAATTGGTATTTTTTGGAAGCGATATAATGATGGTCACTATGGCGGGTGAGTTCATAGAGCACAATGCGTCCCACTAGGTGGTTGGAATTCCAAGAGTGGAGGGTTGTTACCCGTTCATAGCGGCCGCTGGGTAATTTTTTTCTCTCCAAACCATAATGCTCAATATAATTGGTTGTTTCCAATAGTAGAAAGGCGACCACAGCCACACCTAGTCCATAAGCTAACAGGACCCATCCGCCCAAAAGAAAAAGAATGACAAGATAGCCCAACTGAAAAACAGAAAACCAAAGCATATCGTTATAGACAGAAAAAAAGGAATGCTTTTGACTATTCAACAACTGCTTTTGAATGCGCCATGCACTTAGAATTTGCTTATAGACAGAAGAGAACCAAAAGGCATAAACGCCTTGATTTCGCTTGGCCGTTACGGGGTCTTCCGGAGTACCCACATTACGGTGATGCCCATAATTATGTTCTATAAAAAAATGCATATAAAGTGCCGGTAGCAAGAGTGCTTTGCCCATACTATTTTCCAATTTAGATTTTCTATGGCCGAGTTCATGCGCCACATTGATACCATTTGCCCCGAGAAATATACCAAGGGATAAAATTAGTCCCATTTGTTCATAGGGAGCAAGAGAGGTGTTAACTAAAATCCAAAAGCCCCAAATCAGTCCGCCATAAATGATCGGCACATTGAGGTATAATAAAAGGTCAAAAAAAATATTTTTGGCGCGTTTTTCCTTCTGATCTGCTGTGTATTGCTCATTAACTGCGGGGAGTAATAACTCCAAAATTGGAATCATCACAAAGGCCACAAAAAAAGCCATATAAGAATATATTCCTAAGCGAGAGAGCGCCAAAAAAGTGCCCAAAGGAATGGCATAAGCAAAAAGATATTTTAGGTCTTTCATTATGAATGTTTGAGGGTTACAGCTTAAAGATAAAAATTATACTTGATACAGTCTTACTCTACACTTTGCATTGTGCTTTTCGCAATAAATAATGTCAGAAAATAAAATGTTAACCCCCATTCTTAGGAGCCATTTTTTTATTCTGTAAAGCTGTGTAGCGCATGCTTAAAACTAGACCGAGAATAATCAAAAAAGTACCTACTAAATGAAAAAAACGGTAGGTTTCTTGGAAGTATAAAACACCTATACTCAAGGTAAACAACACCTCCACATATTTAAATGGAGCAATTTGAGCAGCTGGTCCACTTTGAAAAGCTCGGGTCATAAAAATTTGTCCAAAATAGCCCGCAATGCCTAAAAGTATAAAAATAGGCACATCTTTTTGGCTCAGCGGAATGCCATAAAAAAGACTCCCTGCTCCACCCAAAAGTGTGGCCGTAAGCATAAAGTAAAACACTACCACAAGCGGATGGTCTCCGGGGCCAATTTTGGAAAGCAGCAAATAAACTCCAGCTGAAAAAAGAGCCGAAAAAAGAACAATTACTACCCCAAAAAGATCGGCAGTAGGATCGAACCCTTTAATAAAATAGACCCCAAAAAAAGCAACTCCAATAAAAATCCACTGCTGGGGCAACAAAGCCTTTTTATACAATACCACAGAAATCAAGGCCACAAAAAGGGGAGCCAAATAGCGAAGGGTTACAGCACTACCAATGGTCATGTAATGCATCCCTAAAAAAAACAGAAACATTGAAGTGGTGCCCACTAAGCCTCTAGCAATCAAAAGCATCCTTTGGTTGCCCCACAGCGGTATTTGTTTTCTTTTTAACAAGAAGAAAACAATGCATAAAGTACCCAAAGCGCGCCAAAACACCAATTGGAAAACATGATAGTGAACCAAATATTTAATCAAGGCATTCATCACTGCAAAAGACAGTGTGCTGAGTAGCATATAGCGGATCGCTTTTTTGTATTTCAAGCCTTAAAATTTTTACAAAGATGCACAAAATAGATTGGCTTTTCATTTTGTTTGGTTTTCTGGAATAGGCCTATATTTACACGCATGATTGCAGAAAATATTCCTTTATTTAGTTATGCATTTTTTTTGGCCGGGGGGAGTGCCTTATTATTGGGTATTTCTAAAGCGGGCATTAAAGGGATTGCCGCCTTGATTGTTACCGGATTAGCCTTGGCCTATGGAGCCAAAGACTCCACCGGTATAATGATGCCCCTGCTCATTTGTGGCGATATTATGGCTGTGTCCTACTACAAAAGACATGTGAAGTGGCTCTACATTAAAAAGTTGCTCCCTTGGATGGTTTTAGGGGTATTGCTCGGTGTGGTGGGCGGTCAAGCCATTTCTGAAAAAATGTTTACATACAGCATAGTATTTATCATTTTAAGCAGTGTGCTTATGATGTATTATTGGGAACAAAAGAAAAGTAAGGCAGTACCGACACATTGGTCCTTTGCAAGTTTAATGGGTGTTTTAGCTGGCTTCACCACCATGATTGGGAATCTGGCCGGTGCTTTTGCCAATATTTATTTTTTAGCCATGCGACTCCCCAAAAATGAATTTATAGGCACGGCTGCTTGGCTATTTTTTATTATTAACCTCTTTAAAGTTCCCTTTCATGTGTTGGTTTGGGAAACCATCAATACCTCTTCTCTTGTTATTAGTGCCACCCTCTTCCCCTTTGTGATCTTAGGTTTTTTGCTGGGTGTTCAAATAGTAAAGAGAATAGAAAATGATAATTACAGAAAGCTCATTTTACTTTTTACGGCATTAGGGGGCATTGCCATTTTGTTCAAATAATCAATCTGTAAGCTTTTCTTTCATCTTTTGAAGAAAGTCCAAA
>JBMYZB010000166.1:0-3332 GCA_049609945.1 Flavobacteriaceae bacterium | reverse complement strand
GGAGCCTGAACAAAATGTGAGTCCATTATGCACAGAAGGAACTGCTTTAAACAAGGCTTCTAAGTCAGCTGCGGTGCTCACAATGCGTGGAATACCAAACAAAGAAAAAGGCGGATCATCAGGATGAATGCACATAAAACTATTTACTGCTTGTGCGGTGGGAATAACTTCTTTTAGAAAAGAAATGAGTGCTGCTCTTAGTTGCTCTGAGGTAACCGTTTTATATTGGGCCACTTGCGCATTAAATTGATTTAAATCGTAGCCCTCCTCAGCTCCAGGCAAACCAGCAATAATACTATTGGTTAGGGTTTCTCGAGCTTTTTGGTCCAAACCATCATAATAGGCTTTTGCCGCTGCAATGGTTTGCTCATCGTAAACTTTTCCAGCTTGATCTCTTTTTGCTATAAACAAATCAAAAGCACGCAAGGCATCCAATTCTAAAGCCAAGGCCTTAGAACCATCAGTCATGGTTTTACTTAAATGAGTGCGGGTCCAATCCAACACCGGCATAAAATTATAGCAAATGATATGAATCCCACAGTGCGCCAAATTTTGAATGCTTTTTTTGTAATGTGCAATATATTTTTGGGCTGTCGGTTTTTGCTGTTTGATATCTTCGTGAACCGGAATAGATTCTACTACGGTCCACTTTAGACCGGCTGCTTCAATAATATCTTTGTGTGCTTTAATTGCTTCCTGAGTCCAAACCTCCCCATTGGGAATGTTGTGCAGGGCAGAAACAATATCGGTGGCTCCGGCTTGTTTTATATCAGAAAGAGAAACGGGATCGTTAGGTCCATACCATCGAAAAGATTCCTTCATAACTAGACGCCACTAAACGCATTAAAACCACCATCTATGGGCAGCACGGCACCTGTTATAAAACGGGCACTGTCACTACACAAAAAATGAATGGCCCCATTTAATTCGTCGGGTTTACCAAAGCGACGCATGGGGGTGTTATTGATTATTTTTTGTCCTCTTTCGGTCAAACTCCCATCTTCATTGGTGAGCAAACGCTGATTTTGCTTTGCGATAAAAAATCCAGGTGCAATGGCATTTACTCTAATACCATCTCCAAATTTTAATGCCATTTCAACGGCCATCCAGCGCGTAAAGTTTTCCATGGCTGCTTTGGCTGCCGAATAGCCCACTACACGGGTAATGGCTCGATCTACAGCCATAGAAGAATAATTTAGGATTACTCCCTTTCGTTTTTCACTCATCGCCTTACCAAACACCATGGAAGGTAAAACAGTGCCTTTAAGATTTAAACGTAACACCGTGTCAAAAGCCTCTTCTGATAAATCAAAAATGGTTTTATCGTCTGGAATGGTTGCTCCAGAGAGGTTACCACCAACAGCATTAATCAAGGCGTCAATACCGCCAAAACGAGAGATAATCTTTTGAGCAACAGCCTCTAAATCGGACTTGTCTAAAACGTCCACTTGATAGGCTTCAATTTCAGGGTGATGGGCACGCAATTTTTGAGCTAATGCGTCTAATAATTCTTGGTTTCTGCCTAAAAGAGCTAATTTGGCTCCTGCCTTGGCTAAACTTTCTGCTTGTATGCTTCCCAAGGTGCCTGTTACCCCTGTAAAAACAAATACTTTCTCTTTTATATCAAACAAAACAAAGATTTTAAAGTGTAATATTCTTGTCCCAATAAATCGTTTTATTTTGGTCCATGGCACGAATTCCCATATCTATAGCAATAGCTGTTTTAGCTCCAGTGATTAAGTCAGATGTGGGCTGAGAATTGTTAATAATAGCATCTCTAAAATCTTCTAGGGCTTGACGTGTGGGATCGGTATGAGTATATTGAATGGGTATGCCTTTGCCTGGCTCCCAATTGGCTGTAGCACCCGAGACACCATCCACTTCGCCAAACTCCTTTTTATAGGTTCCTTCAGGATATTCCCAGGCCTTGGTATAGTCTAATACAATAGTGCCTTTATCGCCAAAAACGCGAATTTTATAGTCATCTCTTGCATTGGCTGTAAGGCAAGTAAAACTGGCCTTTAAACCATTAGGATAGGCATAAACCACATGAATATTATCATAGGTTTCGCGCCCGTCTTTCCAATAGTCTATACCTCCAAAACCTGTTACTTTTTCGGGGTGTAACTGGGTAATCCAATTGACAAAATCAATTTGATGAGAACTAAGTTCTGCCAGAAGCCCGTACGAAAATTCTCGATACATGCGCCAATTCACTTGACGTTCAAATTTTGGGTCAGGGACTGGGCGTCGCCAATTACCATTTCTATTCCATTGGGCATTAACGGCAGTTATTTTGCCAATTTTACCTCCTTTGATCATTTCAACCACATGAGAATAGAGACGAGAACTGTGGTATTGATGTCCGGTTTGAAATATTTTTTTGTGATCTTTTTGCACTTTAGATACCATATCAAGGGTAGCTTGCTGGCCTTTTACCATGGTTTTTTCACAGTATATATGCACATCAGCCTCCACCGCTGCGGTGGCAATGGTGGCGTGGGTACTTAGAGGCGTGCTAACAATAACACCGTCTATTGATTTATCAGCCAATAAATCAAAATAGGAAGTGTAAGCCTTTGCCTTGGGACAAATATTTTGGGCTTCTGCCAAGCGAAATGCAAGCGTATCGCAAATAGCTGTCACTTTCACATTTTCAATAGCATTTAATATTTTCATTAGCCCCATGCCTCTACTTCCTGTGCCAATCACACCAACATGGACAGTTTGACTTGGAAACTTGGAAAAAATAGAAAAGGAAGATAACCCAGGAGCTACTAAACTTGCGGACAAGGCAGTTGTGCTCCTAGCAAGAAAATCTCTTCTTGAACTCATAACAGTTTATTGTTTTGCTAAAATTAAAAATTAACAAGAAAGTAACCTACTGATTTTATTGCAATATTAAAAAACTTTTAAGTATATTCGTTAACGTTAACGAAAAAATATAAAATCTAAAAAAAAACAAATTGAAATCACTCTCATTATCACAGAATAGAGGGCTTTTGTTCTCTATAGGGGTTTTGTTTACCCTTCCACTCTTTGGGCAAGAACCACAGTGGGAAACGCTTTTTGATGGCTCAAACTTTGACCAGTTTGAACAATTAAATGGCACAGCAGAATATCGCATTGAAGACGGAGCCATGGTAGGCATTTCCAAACTAAAAACGCCAAACAGCTTTATGGCTACCAAAAAACTATATACCGATTTTATTTTAGAATTTGAGGTATTGGTAGACAATGGATTAAACTCTGGAGTTCAATTTCGAAGCAATAGTTTTCCCGAGTTCAAAAAGGGAAGAGTACACGGTTACCAGTGTGAAATTGAAACAAGC
>JBMYZB010000165.1:0-3346 GCA_049609945.1 Flavobacteriaceae bacterium | reverse complement strand
TGATTTTTATCCATTTTTTGGGTTAGCCCTCTTAAATTGATTAAATAAATACTGATACTTTTTTTGTTAAGAGTAGCTAAGTTTTCAACGGATTCTTGCAAATCAGTCAAGTCTTCCCAACTGTCTATTGCTAGGTCTGACAAAAATTGTGGTGGTAATTTTCGCAAATCTATTTCGTTGTTTTGCTCAATTATTGTGGTGTCTGAGGTGGTTGTTGGAGCTAAGTTTTTTGGGTTTTGTTGACAGGCAATAAATAACAAGAAAACAATAACATATTTACACATAAAATTGGATTTTAAAATGAGACTCCTTCCAGTGTATAAAATCGAAACATTAAAAGAATAAAAAAAAGTGATTGCAAAAAATACAAATGAAACGAAAACTTTGAATCTGTTTTGCAATTGATCCAAGCAAACAATCCTTGCAGTGGAAAAGCCACAAGAGCCCACCCAACATAATTATGCACGCCTGCAATTCCCTCGTCAAAAGCCCAAAAATCTAAAACTGGTGCCACGGGCTCAATAAGAAGATCTAAAAAAAGCATTAAAAAAGTTCCTATAAAAGCCCTTTTCCAGAGGCTATTTGAGAAACTACTTGCTATAGCACCACAAATACTCACCAATAAACACCAATTGACCCCAATTAGTAATGGTACTTGCTGCCAATGAATACCGAGTGTTGTACCATAGTGATATTTCCCAAAAAGAACTCCATAGCGCACTCCAATAATTTCAGCAAACAGTCCCACGACATAACAACTGAACAAAACCCAAAGGGTTTTTCTTTTTAACTCAGTGTTGAGCAGCAGAAGTAAAAAACTTACCATTAAGTTAATGGGAGTAGCCTTTATGAACCAATCGGCATTACCGTAAATTATACCAAGGGCTCCTGAAATATGAAAGAGCCATATCAACCCAAGGGATAGGTTAATTTTAGAAAGTGGAAATTGTGCAATAAGGCTCATTCTTTTGAAAGTTCGTCAACTATTTTGGCGGAAAGTAAACATAAAGGAATACCACCTCCGGGGTGTACACTACCCCCACAAAAATAAAGATTTTTAATTCGTTGACTAAAATTGGGGTGGCGCAAAAAAGCAGCCGTTGCTTTGTTACTTGACGAGCCATAAAGCGCTCCTTTATAGGATTGCGTTTTTTGCTCAATTAAGGGCGGCGTTAATATTTCTTCACAGGCAATAAGGGGTTCTAAGTCAGTATTTAGCTGACGAGTAAGCTTCGCCAATATCCTTGCTCTCAGGGATGCTACTAGAGTCTCCCAATCTTGTCCATAATCTGCCGGGGTATTTACCATAACAAACCAATTTTCACATCCTTTAGGTGCATCCTTGGGTACTTCTTTGGAAGTAATGTTCACATAAACCGTAAAATCATCTGCCACAGCGTGGTTCTGAAACAATGCTTCAAATTCGGCTTTATAATTGGTTGAAAAAAAAATATTGTGTAAATCTAATTGCGGAAATTCTTTTGCTATACCCCAATAAAAAATAACAGCCGCACTCGATGGTTCTTGTTTGACGATTTTTTTTGGTGTAGGATATTGGGGCAATAATTTAACGTAAGTAGGAACCACATCCATGTTAGAAACCACCATATCGGCTTTAAAAACCGTTTGACTTACTTTTACACCCAGCACCTTGTTTTGGTCAGTTATAATTTGCTCAGCCATAGTATTAAAGTGAAACTCCACACCTAAACGCTTGGCTAGTTCAAAGAGCGAAAGCGTAATTTGATGCATTCCACCTTCTGGAATATAGGTGCCATAATGTTGTTCTAAATGCTGAATGAGAGTCATCATACCTGAAGTTTGATATGGACTTGAGCCATTGTATGTGGCGAATCGGTCAAATAATTGAACTACTTTTGGATTATTAAAATTTTGTTCATTGGCTTGGTGGAGCGTTTTATGAAGTTCATAAGTGTTCAAGTGCGCTAAGGCTTTAAGTGTGTCTGTTCCCAAAAAAGTTTTGAGTTTATGCAATGATTGCTCTAGAAATAAAGAGCGTGTGAGGTTAAATTTTTTTTCTGCACGTTTAAAATATTGGAAAAAATTTTGTGGCTTTTCATTAAACGTTTGAGCCGCTTTAGCCACAAATTCATCCCTTTCAGAAGGTGCAAAAAACTGTGTGTTGTCGGGCCAAAAATAATGACAAGCCACCTTCTTCCTTTTGTATTTAAAATGTTTTTTAGGATCTTCGTTGGCTAATAAGAAAAGATCCAAAACCCACTGTGGCATTGTAAATAAAGACGGGCCGGCATCAAAACGATAGCCCTTTATTTCAAAAGCCGTGAGCTTACCTCCAGGATAGCCGTTGGCTTCTATAACCTTTACTTTAATTCCTCTAATAGCCAATCGAATAGCAGTGGCTAAACCCCCAATTCCAGCACCTATCACAAGAGCCGTGTTTTTCATTTTATTGCTTTTTAACATTTTTCTTCAAGCAATTCAAATCGTACAAAAAGATCTTCTTTGTACCACTTTTTTTTACGTGTTTTTTTTACAATGTTTGCGTGGCTATCAGAACGATACGCAAACTGCTGTACAGCATTAGCATTATCCCAAATACTGAGTGTTGCTTGTTGAATAAAGGGCCATTCACCAATTCCTTTGTAATATTGAACGCCTTTAGCTTGTTCTATAGCTCTGCTGGCTTTTGGAACAGCCCGCCAAAATGAAAGCAAACGACTCCATCGGAGAGAGGCCCGAGTAATTATTACTAGGGGTGAAGGATTTTGAGCAGTGGTTATATTGTAAATTTTAAATGGGTTTTGCCCACTCCATTGCCCATGACTTTGAATGGGTTTTAAAAGCAAATGTCTGTATTGTTGGCATTTATTTTGGTATGCAACAAAGATAGGGTTGTGCCTTTGTTGTATTTCAAAATCCTCCTTAGTCTTCCACACACTTAAAAGAGCATAGGTAGAAAAATCGGGCCATAAACTAAACCCTTGCCCCCCTCCTGTTCCCAAAAATTTAAAAAATGTAAGTCCTGCGGTTTGTTTAAATTTTTGAGGGGCAAGCCCCATTTGCCTAAAAGCCCAAAAACGATTCTTGTTAAAGTGAAAGAAGCTTACTGAAGTGATGCTATCCATAAACTAAAAAATATAGCCGCTGCAAATTAATCAGTTTTAACAATAAAAAAACGTCTCTGCGAAAGGATTTTAGAATTTGACTTGTGGAAGTAAATTGCAGAGACGTTTAGAAACCAAATTGAATTTAAACTTGTTTAAAGATATATAATATTTATTATACAAAAAAAAGATTTGTTAAACATTTTAATAAGATCATTGCTTTTTAGAGAAAGAAAATACTGGAATATTTTTTGTAATAT
>JBMYZB010000164.1:0-3379 GCA_049609945.1 Flavobacteriaceae bacterium | reverse complement strand
AGCCTGTTTCATCGGCTAGATTGCCGGGGTTTACACGACTGATATAGGTATCTGCCTTATTATGTGTATACCGATAAATTTCACCTCGATCTTCATCTTGATAAAAGATAATTTCTGCGGACCAACCTCTTTTCTTTAAAGAGTCTATGATGGGTTTAGAATCTTTTCTGAAACCATAAGAGCCCTTGTCCGAATCGCCTCTGGCTTCAAAAACGACAACGTGCTTTTTCATATGTTGTCAAATTTTATTTTGACAAAGCAATACGTAAATTTGATTTTAAAAAATGATATATCTCACTTTTTACTGATTGTTTATAGCGCTGTTTTAAAGCTGAAAATTAGGAGGCCAGCCCTTTACATAGCTTATGGCAATGCAAACCTTAAGCTTTTGTTTTCTGTAAAAATTTTAGCCGATTTAAATGTTTCTTTTTTGGTCTTTCCCACAAAAAAGTCTTTAAGTTCTATTTCGCCTTCTTTAACAGAAAAGGTAACATGATTATCGTCAATTTCGCAAAAGCCCCAAGCACTCCCGTTAGACCAGAAATAGTTTCCTTTTTTCTCGGTAAATTTAATGGTTTTTTTCACTGCAGAATAATGAAACCCACTTTGTTGAATGATTGCAGCCCAAGATGCCATGGCCCGTGCATAATGATGCCCACATTCTGCTTCATCAAACGGATTTCGCTTTTGGCCGTCATAGCGATCTCGAATATTTTTAATGACTTCTAGTCCTTGTTGTTCCATACCCTCATAAAGCATACCAATGGCTGCCGTATATTCAAATCCCGTCATGACTTCAGACCAATAAGGAAATGGAATTCTAGGCCGATTACCTTTGGGCCAACTAGCCATTAAAAGGGCTTTTTCATCGCCCATGGCATAGGAGCGCATATTGTTGAAATGCTCATACATGCTCTCTCTTTTATTATATTTCCAAATGCTTTGCAGGGTGGTTTTTACATTTTTTTCTTTAACCAAATAGTCCAGTCCTAAAATATGAGCCATATACTGTCCTACCAGTTGGTCCACCAAACAGCCTGTGGCCAATTGATAGTCTGGCTCTTGAATATTTTTAGTGCCCATACCAGCCATCAAATAAGGCGCAATATCCGCTTTACTTTTTGGGGGCATCACCTGGTGTTCATAATATTCTCCATTAAAAAGATGCGCATCGGTCCATTTAGAGCCTTTTTCAAAAAGTGCCCTACATTTTTTAGCAAAAGCCTTGTCGCCCAAATAACTGGCCATTTCTTCTGCGGCTCTTAAGGCGCCTAAATACCAAATTTGCATTTGTGGATTAGGTCCAAAATATTCCACGTCCATGGTGTTGTGTTGCACTCCTTCCATAACACCGTCTGCATTGCCATCCCATCCGTTTTCAATCCAAGCAAAGGAGAGTGCGGCTTTTACTTTAGACCAATGTTTTTTTAAGAAATTAGAATCTCCTGAAAGTTGCCACTCTCGATAAAATTTCATGATGGTACCCATTTGTCCATCGGCGGCCGACAGGGCTGATTCAATATTTGGATTTAACGGTAAATCGACTCTAAAATTCATTTGTCCGTTGTCTTTAGTGGCATAGGCAAATTCTACTTCGCGCATAGTGCGTGCCAAATCATTAAAAAGAAATGCGGTGGCTTGTTCATAATTCCACACATGGGTGCAAGAACCATAGCAAGAACCGAATCGATCCATAACCCCTTCCCAGCCAAACATTTTGCCGTCTTCTGTTCTAAAAACGGTTTGAGATCGGAGGGTGCTTAAATTAAATAAGGCCGCCTCTTTGATGGCTTTTGGGTAGCTGCTTTGCACAAAATGATTCACAAAATCGAGGGTTTTTTGGGTTAAGCGTGGCAGCTGATCAAATGTTTTTTCTATAACATGCCAGGCATCGGCATATTGGGTGGTGTAGTAATTTCCGACTCTTGTTTGCGGTGTTTTGCTCCAACTTCCCCACGATTGTCTGTTTGGGAAATGCCAGGTTAAATAAAAGGTGAAGGTTTTTTTCTCTCCGGCATTGAGTGTTTTAAATACAGCTAACGAAGCCATAGGGTCATTGTCAATAAGACTCTTGTTTTTTGTTAAGTTGCCGTTGGCACTAAAGTCATCCCAAAAGTGGAGTAGGGCATTGCCCCAAGCATTGTTGGCCGAGCTTGTTCTATAGGAAATTTGTGTATTGCGCTCAACCGGGGTGGTGAGTGCCATGGTGCCCCAAGCCGGTGTTTCTTTGTCAACGCCCTTTGAATACATATAAATGCCTGAAAATTGATTTGTGGTGCGGTATTCGTTTATATTGTTCTTGGCTCCGGTAGGGATAAAATCTCCCTTCCAGTTTGAGGTGTGTTCGCTGCCGTCTTTTCCTATAAAATTTCTAATGTTACCAGCAATGGAAACCTCCACGGTTTGATTGGTGCGGTTTTCCACTTCATACTTAACAATTGCAATTGGAATTCCGGAGGCCTCTGAATTTCCTGGGATAAAAGGGTTGTAGCCAATCATTTTTACCTGCACGGGCATGGTGCTGTCTTTTAAGTGAACCACGCCAAAAGGGTAGGTGGTTTCAAAAGAAGCTTCTCTAAACCGAGGTAGCCCGTGGTGATTGACAGAACGGCCTTCATAATGTTGAAAATCGGCAAAGTGTATGGGGCCTAAGAGGGCTTTAGTTTGAGGCTTTTTATTTTTTTGTTTGGTGTAAATGGCAAAAAAGGGAGCATCATTCCCTGTGGTTACGGTACTAAAGCCTTTGGCCGGAACATTCATGATTTCCCAATCTTTAAATGCTCCCGAACCTCCAACGGACACTGTTCCTGTGCCAATACCACCAAGGGGAAGCGCAATGCGATAAAGATGCTCGCTATCATACTTTTTTAAAATGTTAATTTTTTCACTCAAGAATTCTTGTTGGGCATGCAAAGTGCCCGTTGCCATTGCATATGCCATCCCCAAAATCAGGGGTATTCTTTTGCGTACTGAGGTCAAATAGGTGCTTTTCATCGGTTTTAAATAAAGAGGTTAATTTATATTTTTACCCATTTCTATCAAATGCTGTATGTATCTAAATATAAGCATCCTTTTGATACCTTGGTGAAAACCACTGAAGGGAATTGCCCTTGTCTCTATGTATAAAATGCATTTGCTTCTTCCCTCAATTTAAACCCATTTCATTTGAACATGGTGAAAAAGACTTTGGCAAAACGACTGACTTTTGTACCTTTCCTCTCCGTGCGAGGGGTTCAAACTAAAGTGAATTTTGTATTTAACATCCCTAATCATTTGAATATCTTCGCAAAAAATTTACTATGAATACGTTAGACAAAACTCTTTTTGCCTTTTTAAAACAGTTGGCGCAAAACAACCACCGCGAGTGGTTTGAGGCGCA
>JBMYZB010000163.1:0-3384 GCA_049609945.1 Flavobacteriaceae bacterium | reverse complement strand
ATTTCTTGATAGCCTGTCATGCCAGTATTAAAACATATTTCACCAAAGGCTGTACCTGAAATTCCTATCGATTTTCCAAAAAAAAGGGTGCCATCCGCTAGTAGAACAAAGGCTTTGTCTCGTGCTTGATACTTCATTTTTAGAATACAAATTAAACCAAAAAAAAGGATAAACTAAAACCGTTTATCCTTTTTATTTATTCACAATATACAAAATGATCATTCTTGCTCTTGAGCGTCATCATCATTCGCTTTTTCTTTCTTTTTAGCCTTACTTTTAGTTTCGGCTTTTACTTCTGTTGCATCATCAGATACTGAAGCCTTTTCTTTTTCAGCTTGATCAACAACCACATCAGAGGAGGCTTGTTCACTATCCTTAGCTGCTGCAGTTTTTTTACCACCTCTCCTTCTTGTTTTCTTTTTCTCCTTGCCTTCGGTTGTATAAAATTCGTTAAAGTCAACGAGTTCAATCAAAGCCATTTCAGCATTATCTCCTAAGCGATTCCCTAATTTAACAATACGTGTGTATCCGCCGGGGCGGTCACCTACTTTTTGAGCAACCTCTCTAAACAATGAACTCACAGCATATTTATTGCGTAACTGTCTAAAGGCCAAACGTCTGTTGTGTGTTGAGTCTGTCTTAGATTTGGTTATAATAGGCTCTACAAATTGCTTTAGAGCTTTCGCCTTGGTTAAGGTAGTATTAATGCGTTTATGCTCAATAAGTGAGCATGCCATATTGGCTAACATAGATTTTCGGTGTGCCGATTTGCGGCCCAAATGCATAATCTTTTTTCCGTGTCTCATTTTTTCTAGCTACTAGGACAAATTCTATTCTTTGTCTAATTTATATTTGCTTAAATCCATTCCAAAAGAGAGCCCCTTAAGAATGACTAATTCTTCCAATTCTGTCAATGATTTTTTTCCGAAGTTTCTAAACTTCATCAAATCATTTTTGTTAAAGGAAACCAAATCGCCCAAGGTGTCCACTTCAGCTGCTTTTAAACAATTTAAAGCCCTAACAGACAAGTCCATATCAACCAATTTGGTTTTTAACAATTGGCGCATATGTAATGATTCTTCATCATAGGTTTCAGTTTGCGCAATTTCATCAGCTTCTAATGTGATACGTTCATCAGAGAAAAGCAAGAAGTGATGAATAAGGGTTTTAGCGGCTTCTGTTAGTGCATCTTTGGGATGAATAGAGCCATCACTCACGATTTCAAAAACCAACTTTTCGTAATCGGTCTTTTGTTCTACACGATAATTTTCGATACTATATTTCACATTCTTGATAGGTGTGAAAATGGAATCAATGGCAATCACGCCCAAGGGTGCATTTGCTTTTTTATTTTCTTCTGCTGGCACATAGCCACGGCCTTTTTCAATCGTAATTTCCATATTGAGTTGCACACTCTTTTCAAGTTTACAAATCAATAAATCTGGATTTAACACTTGAAAACCAGAGATAAACTTTTGGAAATCGGCAGCCTTTAATTCTTCTTGTCCGCCCACAGTGATTAAAACCTTTTCGTCTTCTTGGTCTTCAATTTGACGCTTAAAGCGAATTTGCTTGAGGTTAAGAATAATTTCTGTAACATCTTCAACCACCCCGGGGATAGTTGAAAACTCATGCTCTACACCATCAATTTTAACAGAAGTAATTGCAAAACCTTCTAGTGAGGATAGCAAAACGCGGCGCAATGCATTACCCACGGTTAAACCATATCCTGGTTCTAAAGGTCTGAATTCGAATTTACCCTCAAATTCTGAGGAGTCAATCATTATTACTTTATCGGGTTTTTGAAAGTTCAATATTGCCATAGTTTTTTTTGCTTCCGTTAAATTATTTTGAATACAATTCTACAATGAATTGTTCATTTATATTCTCTGGGATTTGAATCCGCTGGGGCACATTTACAAAGGTTCCCTCTAGGGTATCTTTATTCCAAGTCAACCATTCGTATACGGCTGTGTTTTGATCCACTGCCGTTTGGATCACTTGGAGTGATTTTGATTTTTCGCGAACACCCACCACATCACCTTCTTTGACTCTGTAGGAGGGAATATTCACAATTTTTCCATTCACGGTGATGTGTCTGTGAGAAACCAATTGTCTGGCACCGCTTCTAGAATTCGATAAACCAAAGCGGAATACCACATTGTCAAGTCGAGATTCGCAAAGTTGCAGTAGCACCTCACCCGTAACACCTTTGCTACGATTGGCTTTTTCAAACAAATTTCTAAACTGCTTTTCTAAAATGCCATAAGTAAACTTGGCTTTTTGTTTTTCCATTAATTGGATCGCATATTCAGACTTTTTTCCTCTTCTGCGGTTGTTCCCGTGTTGGCCGGGAGGATAGTTTCTTTTTTCAAACGACTTGTCTTCGCCGAAAATGGGCTCACCAAATTTGCGAGCGATTTTTGTTTTTGGACCTGTATATCTTGCCATTTTTTTGTTTTTATGTATTGTAACTAGGAATTAAGGTCGCACTTCCTTCGCTAGTTTTTGTGCAATACGAAATTATACTTATACTCTTCTTCTTTTGGGAGGTCTACATCCATTGTGTGGCAATGGTGTCACATCAATAATTTCTGTTACTTCCACCCCGTTATTGTGTAAGGTTCTGATAGCAGACTCGCGTCCGTTTCCTGGGCCTTTCACAAATACTTTAACCTTTCTTAGGCCTGCTTCTTGAGCCACTTTTGCGGCATCTTCGGCAGCGGTTTGAGCAGCATAGGGGGTATTCTTTTTAGACCCTCTAAAACCCATCTTCCCAGCGGATGACCAAGAAATCACTTCACCTTTAGTATTGGTAAGTGAAATTATAATATTATTAAACGTGGCGTTTATGTGGGCTTCACCAATGGCTTCAACCACTACCTTTCGTTTTTTTCCTGCTGTTTTCGCCATAATTAAAAATTATTTAGTGACTTTCTTTTTATTAGCAACGGTTTTACGCTTTCCTTTACGGGTTCTGGAATTGTTTTTGGTGCGCTGGCCTCTGAGCGGTAAGCCGGCTCTATGCCTAATTCCTCGATAGCATCCAATATCCATCAAACGCTTAATGTTCAGTTGCACTTCGGAGCGCAACTCTCCCTCAATCTTAAATTGTGAAACAGCTTCTCTAATACGGCCGGTTTCATCATCTGTCCAGTCAGACACCTTTTTGTCTTCAGAAACTTTGGCAGCGGCCAAAATGGTTTGTGCGCGACTCTTGCCTACCCCAAAAATGTAGGTGAGGGCAATTACGCCTCTTTTTTGTTTTGGAATGTCAACTCCTGATATTCTTGCCATAATTAACCTTGTCTTTGTTTAAATCGAGGATTAGCTTTATTAATAACATACAAACGCCCTTTTCTGCGAACAATTTTACATTCGGCA
>JBMYZB010000162.1:0-3397 GCA_049609945.1 Flavobacteriaceae bacterium | reverse complement strand
TTGGTAAAGACATTGTTATTGCCGTAAAAGGAGGAGGAGCAGATCCCGATAATAATGCCCGATTGAGAGCTGTTATTCAAAATGCGAAAGCAGCCAATATGCCGAAAGAAAATGTGGAGCGTGCCATCAAAAAAGCCAGTGATAAGTCAACTGAAAATTTTAAAGAAATTTTGTTTGAAGGATACGCCCCGCACGGTATTGCCATTTTGGTAGAAACTGCCACAGATAACAACAACAGAACCGTGGCCAACATTCGAAGCTATTTTAACAAAGCCAATGGCAACTTGGGCACCACCGGCTCGGTTGAATTTATGTTTGATCATTCATGTAATTTTAGAATTGCTGCCAATGATATTGACCCTGAGGAATTAGAATTGGAGTTTATTGACTTTGGAGTAGAAGAAGTTTTTGTGGATGAAGATGGTATTTTACTTTATGCGCCTTTTGAGAACTTTGGATCTGTCCAAAAAGAATTAGAAAAAAGAAAGTTTGAAATTCTGTCCTCAGGCTTCGATCGTATACCACAAGTAACTAAAAAAGTAACGGCAGAACAACAAGAAGAAATCGAAAAGCTTTTAGAAAAAATTGAAGAAGATGACGATGTACAAAATGTATATCACACCATGGAAGAAGCTTAAGTAAAGCTTTGGTCAACGTGATATCCTTTAACTCCCTTAAAATATTTTTCTAAATTTTTGAAATCCTTTGCCCGATCATGTAAAAGGATATAGGGTTCATTAATAACAACTTCTTTTTTGGCATAATCAAAAGCCACAGGTACTATCGGAATACCAACTTCTTTTGCGATAAAATAAAACCCGCTGCGCCACTGATTTACTTTTTTTCTAGTACCTTCTGGTGCTAATGCCAACCGAAAGTAAGTTCTAGTTTGATAAAGAGAAACAATGGCTTGCACCGTATTTTTATTCCCAGACCGATCTATTGGGGCACCACCTAACGCCTTAAAAAACCAACGCGTAAAAGGGTTAAAGAGTTCTTTTTTTCCTACAAAATTTAATTTTTCTTTGAGTATACTGCGAACCAAAAGACCAACAAAAAAATCGCGCCAACTAGTATGCGGAACAACAATGATAAGGTATTTTTTGAGCGGGGGCATTTGACCTTTTAATTTCCAGCGCAAAAATGTAAAATAAAACCATCGAGAAAAAGCATGCCCCATACTGCTATTTTTTAGATCTAATAGCTTGAGCTTCCTCAAGGTCCTCTGGGGTGTCAATGCCAATACCTTCGTGTTGAGTCTCAATCATCTGAATGCGATGTCCCATTTCCAAAAACCGGAGGCATTCAATTTTTTCAGCTGCCTCTAACGGAGTGACCGCTTGTTGGCTAAAAGCAACTAAAGCTTTTTTTCGAAAAGCATAGACACCACGATGTTTATAGTATTTTTGAGAAGGATTATTTGTTCTACTAAAAGGAATAGGAAAGCGAGAAAAATAGACCGCTTGGTTTTGCATATTTACTACAACTTTTACCACATTTGGATTTTCAATATCCTTGGGGTTAGCTATAGGGTTCATCAAAGAAGCCAAGGCTATTTCGTTATTGGGATCATTTTGAAAAACAGCCAATAAGGCTGTCAGACTCTGGGTATCTAGAAAAGGTTCGTCCCCTTGTATATTAACAAAAATGTCGGCTTCAAACTCATGAGCCACCGAAGCAATGCGATCACTTCCGCAAGCGTGATCTTCTTTTCGTAAAAGTACGTTTCCCTCAAGTTCTTGAAGATGATTTGCAATTTGCTCACTGTTAGTTACCACCACCACTTTGTCAAAAAGTTTCGCTTCCAAGGCTGCCTCATAGGTTTGGCCAATAACAGTGGAGTTACCTAGTGGCTGCATAAGCTTTCCTGGAAAGCGTTGCGCATCATAACGAGCTGGAATTAAGGCTACAACTTTCACATTAATTGTTGTTAAAAAAGGATTTTGTAAAACCAATCAAATATACTCTTTCTTTAGCACGTGTCAAGGCTGTATAAAGCCATCGAAAAAAGTCTTTGTTCATGCCTTCGGGCAAGTAGGGTTGTTCAATAAACACTCTCTTCCACTGACCTCCTTGTGCCTTATGACAAGTGATGGCATAAGAATATTTGACCTGTAAAGCATTAAAAAAAGGGTTGCTTTTAACCTTTAATAATCGCTTGTATTTTGTTGTTTCTTGGACATAGTCTTCCATAACAGCTTGGTATAAAGCTTGCGATTGTTCATAAGATAAACTGGCTTGATCATTGTCTAATGTATCCAAAAGTAGCGTGGTATCAAAAGTGGGCTCTTCGGGATAATCTACTAATTGCACATTTACTTCAGCAAAAGAAAACCCATAAAGCGATTTGTATTGATGAATGGTTTTTATAAGAATTAGATCTCCATTGGCAATAAAACCAGGTTGGGAATCGGGTGACAACCAAAAATAATTATTTTTCACAACCATCAGTTGGTCTCCCACAGCCAAGTGATTTTCTAAAAACAAAATGCGGTGGCGGATGTTTTGATTGTAGAGAGAGGCGCGTTTGTTAGATCGAACAATTAAAGCTGTTTCCTCTTTGCCCACCTCGTCATAAGCATTTTGGAGTGCTTCCAAAATTTCATCTCCACTTTGTAAACGTTTTAAGTCCGTAAATGGACTTAGAGTAAACTGAAAAGATTCGAAAAAGCCTTGTTGGAGTTGTTCTCTAAGTTGAGTTGCATTAAATAAAATACCCGAATCTTGCGCTTGCCGAACCACTTCAGAAAGCTCAGTAGATAGGACTTGGTCAAAATAATAGTGTTCCATTTTGTGTTCGTCTAGGGCCGGACTTCGGTCAAGGTGTACCGGAGGAAGCTGAGCAGTATCACCCACCAAGAGCAACTTGCATTGATGCCCTTCTTGAACATATTGCACCAAATCATCCAATAAGGAACCATTTTCAAAAAGTTTAGATTGTTGAGCATCATCACCAATCATAGAGGCTTCATCCACAATAAAAATAGTGCTTTTGTAGCGGTTGGGTTTCAACTGAAATTGTATTCCGCCAGCCCCTTTGCTTTTTGGATAATAAATTTGCTTGTGAATGGTGTAAGCCTTTTGGCCGGCATACTGCGAAACTATTTTGGCAGCCCTCCCGGTGGGAGCCATCAAAACCCCTTTGCAGCGAAGGGCCTCCAACTGTTGTACCAAAAAGGCTATCAGGGTGGTTTTGCCCGTACCGGCATATCCTTTTAATACAAAAGCACTGCTTTCTTTGGAGGCTAAAAAAGTGGCCACAACTGGAAACCAAGAGGCTTGGGACAAGGTGGGAGTAAAAGAAAATTTTTTTTCTAAAAAAGAACTAATCGTTGCACGATCCATTATGCGTTGGCAAAAGCATAAAGATAATTTTTTTCAAAAACTTTAGTGATTA
>JBMYZB010000161.1:0-3424 GCA_049609945.1 Flavobacteriaceae bacterium | reverse complement strand
GCGCGCTATAAATAGCTTAACATTAAATTCATGTTCGCTTACATCCTTCCCTTTCCCAACAAAAACCTGCATTATATGTGGTTCTGTTTGTGCAGCAATGCTTCCCACATGACTGGGATCTACGGGTACGGTGCGCCATCCCAAAATGGAAAGCCCTTGTTTTTTAATTTCATTCTCTAAAACGCCAATACAATAATTTCTTTGGTTTTCCTTTTTGGGCAAAAAAACCATACCCACAGCATATTGGTTTACTTCGGGCAATTCAAAGTCACAAGCAGCAACCAAAAAATCATGAGGAATTTCGATAAGGATACCCGCTCCATCTCCAGTTTTACCATCGGCACTTACGGCACCACGGTGTTCTAGCTTATCTAGAATATCAAGAGCTTTGTGAATAATATCATTAGTCTTCTTTCCTTGTAGACTACAAATAAATCCCGCACCACAATTATCATGCTCATTTATAGGGTCGTAGAGACCTTGTTTTGCTGGCAACATATAAAATCAATTTTTTTAAGGGTAACGAATTTACAAATTGTTTCCAAGATATTCTTGGCAATTGAATTCTTAAATCCTTCTTTTTAAAAAAAAACAATTTTAACCTGTTATTTTTATTAAAATTCGAAATAATTAGGAAAAGGTTGAGATTTTAATAAATTTTGAACTATGTCAATGCAGAACAGAGAAATAAAAAAAGATCAAAACCATTTTTTTGTGTTAGGGTTAATGTCTGGTACTTCTTTAGACGGCTTAGACATTGTTGCTGTACATTTTGAACTGGATAATGATGGCATTTGGAAATACACAATTGATAAAGCAGAAACCTTGTCCTATAGTTTACAATGGGAGCATCAATTGGATCAAGCACACCTTTTTTCAATGCAGCAAATGGGCCACTTAAATAAGGCTTACACCCAATGGTTATCAGAAAGTATAATGATTTTTATAAAGAAGCATAAGTTGCAGGCTCTAGATGCTATATGTTCCACCGGACATACAGTTTTACATCAGCCAGAAAAGGGAATCAGTGTGCAACTTGGTAACCTTCCAGAAATTGTAAAACAACTGCCCTGCCCGGTGGTTTGTGATTTTAGGACTCAAGATGTGGCTTTGGGGGGCCAAGGAGCCCCACTTGTGCCTGTGGGCGATCGTTTGTTGTTTTCTCAATTTGATGGCTGTTTGAATTTGGGAGGGTTTGCCAATTTGTCAAAAATAAAAGAAAAAGTACCTGTAGCCTTTGATGTTTGTCCCTTTAATAGAGTTTTAAATCCACTATCCAATAAATTGGGTCATGCTTTTGACAAGGGCGGGCAATTGGCTAAAGAAGGCAAGCTCATTAAGCCTTTGTTTGAACAACTTAACCATTTGCCATACTATCAAAAATTAGGACCAAAATCTTTAGGAAGAGAATGGGTTGAGGCCATACTTTTTCCGATTTTAAATCAATTTAATGAGGTGCCTGTTATAGACGTTTTGCACACATATTTGCATCATTGTGCTCATCAAATTGGCCGATTGTGGAAAACCGGCGATCTCGTTTTACTGACGGGTGGAGGAGCTCATAATTCATTTTTTGTAAAACTGTTGTCATCCTATTCCAGAGCTCAGTTCCAGCTACCAGATACACAAACAATTGACTTCAAAGAGGCTTTGATATTTGGTTTTTTAGGGGTACTTAGATTGAGAGGAGAGGTGAATTGTTATGCAGCAGTTACTGGGGCCAAAAAAGACCATGTGGCCGGAAAAATATTTTTTCCATAAGCGCAATATCTTTTTGGAATTTTAATACATTTGAATTCCTCATGTATTATAAAAACCAACATCAAATATAATTTAAACTTTCATGGAAACACTTTTAGTGGCCATCTTCGTCTTAGGCTATTTAGCCATTACTCTTGAACACACTCTGAAAATTGACAAGCTCATTCCGGCTCTAGTTATGATGGCTTTTTTATGGGCTTTTATTGCCTTATTTCATCTCCCTGTTTTTGAAGTCAACACTGAACTTAAAGAATTAGAAGCCACACATTTAGAAGAAATATTGTTGCATCACTTAGGAAAGACAGCAGAAATAATCATCTTTTTGTTGGGGGCCATGACCATTGTTGAAATTATAGATTATTTCAATGGTTTTTTTACCATAAAAAACTTTATTAAAACCAAAAGTAAAAAGGGTTTATTGTGGATTTTTGCCATTTTGGCTTTTATCCTCTCTGCCATTATAGACAATTTAACGGCCACCATAGTTCTGATCACTATTTTACAAAAAGTGATTCCCAGTAGAGAAACCCGACTCTGGTTTGCCGGAATGATTATTATTGCCGCCAATGCAGGAGGGGCTTGGTCTCCTATTGGAGATGTGACTACCACCATGTTGTGGATCGCAAATAAAGTATCCACTGTAAAACTCATAAGCTATGTGTTGGTACCTTCCATTATGTGTTTGGTAGTGCCCACTTTTCTTGCCTCCATGCTGCCTGCGTTTAAAGGTGAAATCACACTTCCTGAGGAAGAAGAAAAAGTTGAATCCCATCCACGTGGAGCGGCAATGCTTTATTTGGGCTTGTCTGCCATAGTGTTTGTTCCTGTTTTTAAAACACTTACACATTTACCCCCTTATGTGGGCATGATGTTGTCTTTAGCCATAGTAGCCACCTTTGCAGAAATTTTTAGTAAGGCCAAAATCAGTATTAGTTCTGTGGATATAGAAAGTGATGCCCATGCCACGGCAAGTCCTGTGCACAAATCACTTTCTAAAATTGAATTACCAAGTATTCTATTTTTTCTAGGAATCTTATTGGCAGTTGCTGCTCTAGAATCCTTAGGAATGCTATTCCAATTTGCAGAAGGGCTAAACAGTGCCATACCCAACTCTGATATTGTTGTCGCTCTTTTGGGTGCCGGCTCAGCAGTTATAGATAATGTTCCTTTGGTGGCAGCTAGTATCGGGATGTTTTCACAAGGGTTGGATGACCCCTTGTGGCACCTCATTGCCTATGCTGCAGGAACAGGAGGAAGCATGCTCATTATTGGTTCAGCCGCTGGTGTGGTGGCCATGGGCATGGAAAAAATTGATTTCTTTTGGTATTTAAAAAAAATTGCTTGGTTAGCCCTAGTTGGCTTCTTAGCTGGTTTTGTAACCTTTGTTTTGATGCGTAACTTAATTTTTTCTTAATCACAATATTTAACGCACCTTATACGTTGAAAGGGATATAGTATGTTAGCATAATGAAAATAATCGCTTTGTTTCTTCAGGATAAGCCCTCCCTTCAAACAGAAAAAACGTTGTCTCTATTAGAATTGATTCAAAATGGAGGTCTTGGAGGACAAATAATTATTGGGGTTTTAGTGCTTTTGCTCTTGGTGGTTGTTTATATTTATTTTGAACGCCTATTTACCATTCGAGCTGCCGTAAAAATAACTC
>JBMYZB010000160.1:0-3465 GCA_049609945.1 Flavobacteriaceae bacterium | reverse complement strand
TTAGCACAAAATCCCTTGTTACAAAAACAAGTTCCTCCGGGTTCTATACTAACACCACACCCCAAAGAATTGGAACGATGGGTTGGTCCATGGCAAGGAGATCAAGAAAAAATAGAAAAAGTGAAATCACTATCCGCTGACTTAAAGGCTATTGTGGTGCTTAAAGGCGCTTATACCATGATTGCTTTTCCAGAGGGGACTTTTTGGTTTAATAGCACCGGTAATCCAGGGATGGCCACCGCTGGGTGTGGTGATGTTTTAACTGGCATCATAGGCAGTCTTTTGGCTCAAGGTTATGTGCCGAAAGAAGCTGCAATCATTGGTGTTTTTATACATGGATTTGCCGGTGATATTGCTGCAAAAAAACAAGGAAAAAGAGCTGTAATAGCCTCTTCAATTGTTGAATATATTCCAATGGCTTTTAAGTCACTAGAGATAAACACCTAAATGAAGACTCAAATGACTGCTTAAAAACAAATGGTGTTTCTTTTTTGGTGGGAATAAATGCCAGGTGTGATTGTCAAAATCCGTAGTAACCCTTAGCAATATATTTTTACTTTTTAACTGCCCTCCCAAAGAAACGATATATCCTATTTTGTTGATGTGTTCAAAGGTATTTTTTTTGGTGGTTAAATTTAGTTTTGGGCCAAAACCAAAGTACCCATATTTCAAAAAATGAATATTGACTTTAGCTGGAAAACTATAAAGCTCAACTCCATTATCTCCTTCTTGGATTTGCGCCTTGTTTTTAGAAGTAATAGGCGATTGATTGCTACTAGGCTTTGTTCCAGTGCTTGAAGGGGATGAGGCATAAACTGCTTTTAGATAGCTTACTCCAATTTCATAACTCTAATTGCTTTGCCGATTAAGATCTAGGATTAGCCCAACACTCAAAACATCCTTAAAATCAAAGTTTGATATTTCACCCGCCTCACTTGTGTAATAATAAAGCGCATTTATAAAGGAGTATTTTGCCAACAATAGATTTCGTTCATCGCGGGAAAAAAAGGTGCTGGAATCACGCTTCTCTTGCCCATAAAATGGGATAGTAATAAAGAACAATAACAGCAAACAAATGTCACGTAAGATCATGGTGGCTTAATTTTGTTGTAAATTAAATTATTAATTATTTATAGTTTAGAATGAATCCACTAAAGTTGTTCACAATTCATTGTAAATAAATGGCTTAATCCAGATCAAACGTGTTTAGGATTATTTGTAAACTGCCATTCTGGCGTTAAATAGCTGTTAAATAAGTCAAGTTGTCTGGAGAACCAATGTGGAATAACCTTTGTACTCCCCTGCTGAAAATAATTTGTTATGAATGCAAACAATCTTACCGTAAAAACCCAAGAAGTACTTCAAGGCGCACAACTTCTAGCTCAAAATCTTCGGCATCCTCAAATTGAACCCGAGCACCTTTTAAAAGCACTTCTGGAAGTAGACAAAAATGCTGTTCCCTATTTATTAAAGCAAGAACAGATTAATACAAATCTTTTAAACCAACTATTGGATAAAAGCTTAGAATCCTTTTACAAAGTAGATGGTGGACAACAACAATTCTCACAAAAAGCTTCTCAATGTGTGCTGGAAGCACAAAACATAGCACAAAAAAAAGGCGATGAGTTTGTTGCCACGCAACACCTTCTGTTGGCTCTCATTGCTGTGGATAGCAAGATTAGTCAAATGTTAAAAGATCAGGGACTTAGCCAAAAGAATTTACAACAAGCCGTTGAAAAACTTCAAAAAGGAGAAAAAGTACACTCTGCTTCTGCCGAGAGCAACTACAATGCTCTTGAAAAATATGCTAAAAACTTAAATAAATTAGCCCAAGAGGGAAAATTGGATCCTGTTATTGGTCGGGACGAGGAAATTAGACGCTTATTGCAAATCCTATCTCGAAGAACCAAAAACAACCCTATTTTAGTGGGTGAACCAGGCACCGGAAAAACAGCTATAGCAGAAGGTTTAGCACATCGTATTGTGGATGGAGATGTGCCAGAAAATCTCAAGAACAAAAAAATCTTTGCTCTAGACATGGGTGCTTTAGTGGCTGGTGCAAAATATAAAGGTGAATTTGAAGAACGACTGAAAAGTGTGATGAAAGAAGTGACCGATTCCGATGGAGATTTGGTCTTATTCATAGATGAAATTCACACCTTAGTGGGGGCTGGAGGGGGCGAAGGTACCATGGATGCAGCCAATATTTTAAAGCCTGCATTGGCTCGAGGTGAATTGCGTGCCATTGGAGCCACCACCCTAGATGAATACCAAAAATATTTTGAAAAAGACAAAGCACTGGAGCGTCGCTTTCAAAAAGTGATGGTTGATGAACCGGACACTGATAGTGCTATTTCTATTTTACGGGGAATAAAAGAGAAATACGAGAACCACCATAGAGTTCGAATCAAAGATGAAGCCATTATAGGAGCTGTAACTTTGTCTACACGTTATATCACTAATCGCTTTTTGCCAGACAAGGCTATTGATCTAATAGATGAAGCTGCGTCAAAACTACGTATGGAAATCAACTCTAAGCCAGAAGAACTGGATCAATTAGATCGAAAAATAAGGCAAATTGAAATTGAATTAGTGGCCATTAAACGCGAAAAAGATACTGTTAAAATTGAACATCTCAACAAAGAATTGGCTGAATTAAAGCAGGCAAGACAATCTATATTTGCTCAATGGAGCAGCGAAAAACAAGTGGTGGACCATCTTCAACAAACCAAACAAGAAATTGAAGATCTTAAACTTAGTGCTGGTCGTGCCGAACGTGATGGAAACTATGCCGCAGTGGCGGAAATTCGTTATGGCAAATTACAAGAAGCCGAGCAAAAACTTGAAAAACTACAAAATGAGCTCACTACCCTATCATCAGAAAATGCTTTAATTAAAGAAGAAGTTACTTATGACGATATTGCTGAAGTGGTAGCCAAATGGACAGGTATTCCTGTAGCCAAAATGTTGCAATCGGATCGGGAGAAATTATTGCAGTTAGAAGATCATCTTCATCAACGCATTGTGGGGCAAGAAAAAGCCGTTGTGGCCGTGAGTGATGCCATCAGAAGAAGTCGTGCCGGCTTACAAGATGCCCAACGTCCCATGGGTAGTTTCTTGTTTTTGGGCACCACAGGGGTAGGGAAAACAGAATTGGCCAAAGCCTTAGCACATGGCCTCTTTGACGACGAAAACAACCTAACTCGTATTGACATGAGCGAATATCAAGAGCGCCATGCCGTGAGCCGTTTGGTGGGTGCGCCCCCAGGTTATGTGGGCTATGAAGAAGGGGGCCAACTGACCGAAGCCGTACGAAGAAAACCCTATTCTGTGATTTTATTAGACGAAATCGAAAAAGCACATCCTGATGCTTTCAATATCTTACTTCAAGTGTTGGATGAGGGGCGCTTAACAGATAACAAAGGGCGTTTGGCCGATTTTAAAAACACCCTAATTATCATGACC
>JBMYZB010000159.1:0-3469 GCA_049609945.1 Flavobacteriaceae bacterium | reverse complement strand
TTTTCAAGTTGGACCGAAATTTCATTTTCAGAAAATATTTGAAAAATATAAATCTCACGGGCATCTAACATACGTACACGCAACGTTTTTTCACGGCTGTTATAGCTTAAAAGTCGAAAAGGATAAAGCCCAGTATCTAGTCCATTGGTAGATAAAACAACAGCCCTTGGTTTAAAGGTATAACAAAGTCCCTTATTTTCACTAACAAAACACCATTTGCCAGGATACAAAAAATTTTTGTAATCAATTTCCTTTTTCTGTCCTTCTTGGCAAGACACAAAAAGGAAGAAAATACCGATCCATTTTTTTAACGGGAAATTCATTAACCCAAAGATAAACTTAAATTTTTTGGCACAATATTTTTACGAGCATGACATAATGGCTACTTTTGTTCTATCACCCGAACATCATTAGAAGAAATTTCTTTATGCGATTTCCGATTTGTTTTTTATTCCTTTTTTTGTTTTTTGGTTGCACCAAAGAATTTGAAGAACAGCTCAGTGCACTAGAAGCTTCTAATGAAGCATTAAAGGAACAAATCAATCTTTTAAGTCTGCAGTTAAATGCATATGAGGCGCAATTAGCCATTTTAGAATATCAAGCAGCTAATCCGGATGTGAGTTTTGACAGCCCCTATGTGGGCTGTTGGACATCAACTGATTCTATGTATGACACTGAAATTCAAATTTTACCTAATGGAGTTGGAACCTTAGATTTTGGCACGGCTGTCTATCAGGTTTTTAGTTGGGGCGTTTATGAAGGACAAACCATTTTGCATTTTGGAGGCATTTCTTGGTGTTCATGTTTTGGTGTTACAGATCAAGGCTATCTTTTTGGCGAAATGTTTGAAGAAGACCAGCCCTTGGCCGTGGTGGATGATAAACCAGAAACATTTAGTTTGACGGATTTTGAAGACAACACTATTGACTACCAACGTTGCGTTTTAATCCAATAAATTTCCACTTTCATTTTGTATTTAACCTCCCTAATAAGCATTAAAATTTAAAGTATATTTACCCTCACTAAGGGGTGTTTAGCTCAGTTGGTTTAGAGCGCTACCTTGACAGGGTAGAGGTCACCGGTTCGAATCCAGTAACACCCACAAAAAATGATATTATTGAACACCCAATTAAACCATTTGCTTTTTAAATCGTCTAACAAGCTATTGCTTCTAATTTTCAAAAAATAGTTAATGTTAAATTGTCGGTCCTCATTCCTGCTATTTTTGTGTTTTTTCACCTCATTAAATGCTCAACAATCCCCAAAAATCAAAGCAAAATACATTGATTCCCCCATTGTGCTGGATGGTAAATTAGATGAATCGGTTTGGGAAAAAGCGGATCAAAGCAGTTCTTTTTGGCAATACTTTCCTACCGATTCAATCTTGTCAAAATATCCCACTACACTAAAAATGGTGTATGATGACGAATATATATATGTTGGAATCAAAGCCTTTGCTGTTGATAAAAATTTTGTAGTGAGTTCTCTTAGGCGAGATTTTTCAGGGCCAACTACAGACAATGTATCTGTAGTATTTGACACCTTTCAAGATCAGATCAATGCCTTTAATTTTGGTGCTAGCCCCTATGGTGTTCAAAGAGAATCACTCATTTCGGAAGGGGGCAGTACTCGCAATTCTTTTAATCCTACTTGGGATGTGAAATGGTTTGTAGAGAGCACAATTAGCGATGATCATTATACGGTTGAAATGAAAATTCCATTTTCATCAATTAAATTTCCAGAAGGAACTAAAACATGGCGTTTTCAAGCCTATCGTTTTAATTTGCAAAGCAATGAGTGGAGCACTTGGGCTAGGGTAGACCAAAGTCAACTCTTGATTAACCTTGGATTTTTTGGCACGCTTGAATTTGAAAAACCGCTCAAAAAAAGCAAAACACCTCTTTATGTTATTCCTTACATCAACGGACTTGTCGCAAAAGACTTTCAACAAGACCAAAACAACAATAGTTTTACTTATGGCGGAGACGCCAAGATTGGCGTGGGAAACGGCATGAATTTAGACGTTACCATAAACCCTGATTTTTCAAATGTTGAGGTGGATGATATTATCACTAACCTCACCCGATTTGAAATTTCTTTGCCTGAAAAAAGACAGTTTTTTATAGATAATAGCGATTTGTTTGGCAGTTATGGAAGTTTTAGAGACGCCTCACCCTTTTTCTCCAGACGTATCGGTATTGCTAAAGACAGTTTAGGAAACACCATTCAAAATAATATTTTAGGAGGCGTTCGTCTTAGCGGAAAACTAAACCAAGATTGGCGCTTAGGTTTTTTAAGTATTCAAAACCAAGAAGATCTATCCAATCAAATTGCCTCCAACAACAGCAGTATGTTCACCCTCCAGAGGCGCATTTTTAGTCGCTCCCAAATTGGGATTTTTGCACTGAATCGTGAGGTTTTTAAAGACTATGCTTTTCTTTCGGAAGAGGATAAATACAATAGGGTGGTGGGTTTTGACACCAATTTGGTTTCACCAGACAACACCTGGTCTTCCAACTTGTATGTGCATAAATCCTATCAACCCGGTGATTTTAAAGGGAACCTTTCCAGTCGTGTGCGTGTGCAATATAACACCCGTATTTGGCGTATTTTTTCTGACGCTGTTTTTGTAGACAGAGATTTTAGATCAGACTTGGGCTTTATACCCAGAAAGGGAATAATTAAGCAAGGAACTTCCGTTGGAAGAACCTATTATCCCAAGAGCGGAAAAATCAACTCACACAATCTTAGAGTGTTTAATTTTATGTGGTTTTTGCAAGAGTTAGAGTATAAAAAAACAGATCACAATATTTGGACGTTTTACGAAATTGAATTTAAAAACCAATCCAAATTAGAATTACAGTCGCGCAGACAATATGTTTTTTTAATAGATGAATTTGATCCCACAAACACCGATGGAGGCGTTCCAATTCCTGGTGATCAAGACTATTGGTTCACAGAATGGGGTTTAAGTTATGAATCAAATATTTCTAAACCCCTGAGCTTTATTAGCGAATTGACCTATGGTTCCTTTTTTAATGGAACACGGTTTTCTTTTAGCGGCACAGGAGTGATGCGGGTGCAACCTCGCTTTTTGTTAACCTTGCAATGGGATTTTAATCGTGTGGTTTTACCCGATCCTTATCCAAAAGCCAATATTTTTCTGTTTAGTCCTAAAATTGAATATACCTTCTCCAAAAAACTATTTTGGTCTACTCTCATTCAATTTAACAACCGAAACGAAAATTTAGGTATCAACTCTCGTTTGCAATGGCGATTTGCCCCCCTTTCCGATTTGTTTTTAGTGTATAATGACAATTATTACACACAGGGCGGTATGATGCCCAACTTCAGATCCATCAATCTGAAACTGACGTATTGGCTAAACTTGTAATTTTCTTTACCCTTTCACCCCCTTTTTTCCATACCAAACACTTTTATCCATAGCATTTAATTTTCTATATTAGAG
>JBMYZB010000158.1:0-3499 GCA_049609945.1 Flavobacteriaceae bacterium | reverse complement strand
ATAAAGACACAATTTTTATTATTCCTGGTTATATAGCCTCCAACGCTTCCGGAGAGACCACCACTTTGGGAAGAGGCGGATCCGATTTTACGGCAGCACTTTTAGCTCAATTTCTTGATGCAAGTGCTTTAGAAATATGGACTGATGTAAGCGGTATGTTCACTGCCAATCCAAAACTAGTGGCACAAGCCAAACCCATTCCCAAATTATCCTATCAAGAGGCCATGGAACTATCTCACTTTGGTGCCAAAGTAATTTATCCCCCTACCCTACAACCCATAGTCAAGAAAAAGATACCCACCTACATTAAAAACACCTTTGATGCCGATGCTCCCGGAACCCAAATAGATGCCCTAGGAGATCAAAATAACGGTGAGATAGTAAAAGGCATTAGCCATATAGATGATGTGGCGTTACTCACACTAGAAGGAAGCGGAATGATTGGTGTACCAGGTATTTCAAAGCGTCTCTTTGAAGCCCTCTCCGTTCATCAGATCAATATAATAATGATTACCCAGGCTTCTTCTGAACATTCTATTTGCATTGGTGTGAAAGGTTCTGAAGCCACAAAAGCAAAAGAGGTTATTGACCAAGCCTTTGCCTTTGAAATTGCCCAGCAAAAAGTGGCTCCCACACGGGCTGAGATTGATATGGCCAACATTGCTGTTGTGGGAAATAAAATGAAAGACCATCAAGGCATTAGTGGAAAACTTTTTAGTAGTCTAGGAGCTAATAATATTAATATTCGTGCTATTGCTCAAGGGGCTTCAGAACGAAATATTTCATTAGTAATTGACAAAAAAAATATCCAAAAAGCTCTCAATACTATTCACGAGAGCTTTTTTGAGATGCAAACTAAAGAGCTCAATTTATTTATTACAGGAGTTGGAAATGTAGGTACAAAACTACTAGAACAAATTGACCAACAAGCCGATTATTTATTAGAAAATTTACATTTAAAAATTCGGGTTATAGCTCTCTCCAATTCTAAGAAAATGTTACTTGGGGATAAGCCCGTTGAACTCAATGATTGGAAAAGTCAATTGGAAAATAGTGCTGAAGTGGCCAACAAAGACCGCTTCTTTGAACACGTAAAACAACTCAACCTTCGCAACAGTATTTTTGTGGACAACACCGCTAGTGAAATTATTGCCAGTGAATATGTACGTTATTTAGAGCATAATATTGGTGTGGTAACCTGTAATAAAATTGCTTGTGCCGATGCACTAGATAACTATATTGACCTCAAAAATATTGCTCGAAAATATGGAGCACCATTCTTATTTGAAACAAATGTTGGTGCTGGTTTACCTGTTATTGATACTCTAAATAATTTGGTGGCTTCTGGAGATAAAATTGTTAAAATTCAAGCTATTTTATCAGGAAGTTTAAATTTTATCTTTAATGCATTTAAACCTGGTGTATCCTTTCACGATGTGGTATTAGAGGCCCAGCAGAAAGGCTTCACAGAACCCGATCCAAAAATCGATTTAAGCGGAGTAGATGTGGCTCGAAAAATCTTAATTTTAGCCCGTGAAAGTGGTTTGAAAATTGAATTAAGTGACATTGATAATCAGCGTTTTCTACCAGCAGAAACGCTCCAAACTACTTCAAATGATGCCTTTTTTGAATCCCTAAAAAAACATTCAACACATTTTGACTCTCTCTTAGAAGAAGCCAATGCAAAAGGAGCCCGCTTAAAATATATTGCACAATTAGAAAACAACAAAGCCTCAGTGGGATTACAACACATTTTACCCGATCACGATTTTTATAACCTAGAAGGTAGCGATAATATTATTCTTTTCTACAGCCATAGGTATCATGACCAACCCCTAATTGTAAAAGGTGCAGGAGCTGGAGCAGAAGTCACTGCAGCAGGTATATTTGGTGATATTATACGAATTGGAAAACGATAAGGATGGAAAGTATTCGTGTTTTTTGTCCGGCCAGTGTAGCCAATGTATCTTGTGGTTTTGACGTTTTAGGCTTTTGCTTGGGTCCAATTGGAGATGAAATGGTGGTGCATAAATCACAACAGAAAGGTATTCGAATTACCAAAATTGAAGGACAAAATCTTCCCACCGATCCTTTGAAAAATGTGGCTGGTGTTGCAGCACAGGCTCTAATTGATGAACACCCGGTGTCTTATGGATTTGATATTGAGATCTACAAAAATATTAAACCAGGAAGCGGTATAGGCAGTAGTGCTGCCAGTGCAGCTGGTGCGGTATTTGCAATTAATGAACTCATAGGAAAACCCTATAACCGTCATGAACTTGTCCAATTTGCTATGGCTGGGGAAAAGTTAGCGAGTGGCTCTGCCCACGCAGACAATCTAGCACCTGTCCTTTTGGGTGGGTTTACTTTAGTACGCTGTAATGATACCCTAGATATTATTACACTTCCTAGTCCCAAAGACTTATATGCTAGTTTATTACACCCAAAAATTGAGCTAAAAACAGCACACGCAAGAGCCATTCTCAAAGAACACATCACCCTCAAACAAGGCATTCAACAATGGGGTAATTTAGGCGCCTTTGTCAGCGCACTTTACACTGAAGATTATGAACTGTTGTCACGTGCTATGGTTGATAAAGTGATTGAACCTGCGCGTGCCATGTTGATTCCTGAATTTGAATCGATTCGGGAAACTGCCCTTAAAGCAGGTGCCTTAGGTAGTGGTATTTCTGGCTCTGGCCCCTCCATATATGCCTTGTCAAAAGGAAAAACACAAGCCCAAAAAGTGAGCCAGGCTATGCTAAATGCTACCCGAAATCTTGCCATAGATGTTGATATTCACTTGTCTCCAATTAACCAAAAAGGCATCACAATACTAGAAACTAAATGAAGTATTTCAGCTTAAATCACAATGCACAAAGTGTTTCGTTTGACAAAGCTGTTGTTCAAGGCTTAGCTCCAGACAGAGGTCTTTATTTTCCTGAAACAATTCCTTCTTTACCGGCTTCATTTTTTGATCGTATAGAGAAATTATCAGATCATGAAATTGCTTTTACGGCCATGCGTCCTTTTGTATCAAAGGAGGTGCTCTCCGATGGAGCCTTAAAAAAAATTGTGGAAGACACCCTGCAATTTCCATTTCCACTGGTGCCTATAACCAATGAAATTGCATCGCTCGAATTGTTTCAAGGGCCTACTCTTGCTTTTAAAGATGTGGGAGCCCGATTTATGGCGCGTTGCTTAGCCAATTTTCACAAAACATCAAACGATAAAAAAGTAACCGTTTTAGTGGCCACTTCCGGTGATACAGGAGGGGCTGTTGCAGACGGTTTTTTTGCAGTTCCAGGCATAGAAGTGGTCATTCTTTACCCAAAAGGAAAAGTAAGTGAAATTCAAGAAAAGCAACTTACCACACTAGGAAGAAATATATCAGCACTGGAAGTAGAGGGCACTTTTGATGATTGTCAAGATATGGTAAAAAGTGCTTTTATTGATCCGCAAATAAAAGATAAAATACAACTCACTTCCGCCAATTCTA
>JBMYZB010000157.1:0-3502 GCA_049609945.1 Flavobacteriaceae bacterium | reverse complement strand
TCAACAATACCAGTGACCTGTGTTTTAAAATTCATTGTAAAAAAAAGAGGGACTCAATGGTCGCCTCTGTTTAATTTTTTCAAATGCAGTGCAAACATAAGGTTTTTCTATCACATAGAAAAAACTAAGCGATGCTTCCTTTTCTCTTCTTAAAAGTTTTTATTGCTTCCAGTCAATACTTATATTTGAAAAAATTGTTTTGATAGATGAATGTTAGAGATCGGGTGTCTGGATGGGTTTTTTCAAAACCAAAAAAAAATACAACAACCCCTTTTGAACGCCTTTTTGAGATTTTTAAAGAACTGATTCTTCACACCTCTGGCGACTTTAATGAGGCCATTACGTGGCTCCGCGAACTCGATCAAGAATACCAACTTACTACCCCAGATTATACCATTGATGATTTTATTGAAGACCTTTTGCGCAAAGGCTACATTCAAAGAAAACCTGAGGGCCACGCTAAAGGTTCGGGCAAGGGCATAGGGCTCACCGCCAAGACAGAAAAATTACTTCGCGAATATGCCCTAAAGCAAATTTTTGGGCAACTCCAAAAGTCCAATAATGGAAATCATAAAACCACCCATTTGGGAAATAACCATGAAGATGCCGGACACTTACGTCCATTTCAATTTGGCGATGCCCTTGAGCGTATTGACATGACTGAAAGCATCAAAAACGCTCAAATTAATTCCGGTCTTTCTGATTTTCAACTGCAACAAGATGATTTGGTGGTACAAGAACACCACCACAGCGCACAAATGAGCACCGTATTAATGATTGATATTAGCCATAGTATGATCCTCTATGGAGAAGATCGTATCACCCCAGCAAAAAAAGTGGGTTTGGCTTTAGCTGAACTGATAACAACACGCTATCCCAAAGACACTTTAGATATTTTAGTTTTTGGCAATGATGCTTGGCCCATCGCCTTAAAAGACCTCCCCTATTTGGAAGTGGGCCCATTCCACACCAATACGGTGGCAGGTCTGGAATTGGCCATGGACCTCCTCCGCCGAAAAAAAGGTGCCAACAAACAAATATTTATGATCACGGACGGTAAACCCAGTTGTTTGCGCTTACCCGATGGAAGCTATTATAAAAACAGTGTGGGGCTGGATGAACATATCACAGAAAAATGTTTGACCAAAGCCAAACAAGCGCGAAAATTAAACATTCCTATCACCACTTTTATGATTGCCTCCGATCCTTATTTGCAACGCTTCGTGAAGCAATTCACCGAAGCCAATCAGGGCAAAGCCTTTTATACCGGATTGGACGGCTTAGGCCAGATGATCTTTGAAGACTATGAAAAAAATAGAAAAAAACGATTGTGATAATGAAAGACTATAAAAAAATTACCACACTAGCTGCCCTAAAAGCCAGTGGCTACACCCCCCACTCCATTCAAGAAGAAATACAAAAAAACCTAAAAGAAAAAATAATAAAAAAACAACCTGCTTTTGAGGGTATTTTGGGCTATGAAAACACCGTCATACCTGATGTGGAAAGGGCGCTTTTGTCTGGACACAACATCAATTTATTGGGTCTTAGAGGGCAAGCAAAAACCCGCTTGGCCCGACAAATGATCCATTTATTAGATGAATGGGTTCCGGTGGTGGAAGGCAGCGAAATTAACGATGATCCACTCCAGCCCATATCCCGCTATGCCTTAGAAAAAATTAAAGAACAAGGAGAGCAAACCCCTGTCATTTGGTTACACCGCTCCGATCGCTTTTTTGAAAAATTGGCTACCCCAGATGTTACTGTGGCAGATCTCATTGGCGACGTGGATCCCATCAAAGCTGCCCAGCTAAAATTGTCATATGCCGATGAACGTGTGATCCATTTTGGAATGATTCCTAGAGCGCATCGCTGCATTTTTGTGTTGAATGAATTACCCGACTTACAAGCCCGTATTCAAGTAGCGCTTTTTTCCATTTTGCAAGAAAAAGAAATACAAATAAGAGGTTTTAAATTGCGCTTGCCCATTGCAGCACAATTTGTATTTACTGCCAATCCAGAAGACTACACCAACCGAGGCAGTATTGTAACCCCCCTCAAAGACCGTATTGGATCTCAAATTTTAACACACTACCCCCACAATAGGACCATTGCTAAGGCCATTACAGCACAAGAAGCTCAAATTGCACCCGAACGACTAGCCGCTATCCATATTCCCGAACTGGCTCGAGAACTAATTGAACAAATTGGTTTTGAAGCTCGAAAAAGTGAATTTGTCGATGCCAAAAGCGGGGTGAGTGCCCGCTTGAGCATTGCCGCCTTTGAAAATTTAATCTCTTCGGCAGAGCGCCGCATGCTGCAAACGGGAGAACAAAAATCCACTTTACGACTCTTGGATTTTTTGGGAATTATTCCCGCTTTAAATGGAAAAATTGAATTGGTCTATGAAGGCGAACAAGAGGGAGCAGAAGGGGTTTCCTATCATCTTATTACTCAAGCCATCAAAAGCTTATTTTCAGACTATTTTCCTAAAATCGAAAAACTAGAAAAACCGAATCAAAAAGGACCCTACGACCTTATTCTCGATTGGTTTTTTAAAGACAATAAATTGTTTTTAGAAGATGATTTAGACTCCCAAAGCTATCAAATGCTTTTGGATCAAATTCCAGGGGTGGACACTCTGCTCCAAAAAGAGCAACCCAACCTCAAAGCTGAAGACCGCTATTTTTTTATCGAATTTTTAATTTGGGGGCTAGAAGCACATCAGAAACTAAATAAATACAGATCGTTGGAGGGTCTCCAATTTAAAGATGCCTTAGGTAGTTATATTCGTGGATTATAGGGTATTTCGCATGCTTTCCACAGTGGCGCTGTAGAGCACGTCAAGGGTTTGATTTCGAATTTTTTCAAACACGGGTTTGATTTGGCAAGTGGCCTCATCGCATTCTTCACACGAAGCGTAATAGTTTAATGACGCACAAGGCAATAGGGCTATAGGCCCGTCCATTAAACGTATTAATTCGGCCAAATTGATTTCTTTAGGTTGTTTTAATAAACGATAGCCTCCAGTCTTTCCGCGTTGACTTTGCAACAACTGAAAATTGCGTAATTCCCGCAAAATAGTCTCTAAAAATTTTTTGGGTATTCGTTCATTCGCAGCAATTTCTGAAGAGAAAATGGCTCGGTCATCCTCTTGTTTGTCTGCCAAATACAGTAAGGCCTTAATCGCATATTTACACTTCTTTGAAATCATAATAAAAATTGATAAAACAAAAATAGAAAAATATTTTTATCCCTCTATTTCCTATATACTTTATAGGTTTTATTTTGTTTATAGGTTAGGTTTCTATAAATTTGTGCCGAAAACAAAAAAATAATTTCATGTTGCTCGACTTACTACTTAAAAAAACACCTGCCACAAAAAGCCCTAAAAAATACCATGAAGTGAGTCTTAGGAGTCTACTAAAGGCTATTTCATGGCGAGTGGTGGGTACTTTAGACACTGTTATTATTGCCTACTTTATTACTGGAAAAGTGCAAC
>JBMYZB010000156.1:0-3532 GCA_049609945.1 Flavobacteriaceae bacterium | reverse complement strand
AAAGCTTTCCTTCATAGAAAAATACAATTGAAATTGTAATGCGCTATCGCCATAATCATCAAAAAGCACATATGTTGGGGGGTTTTTGATCACTGCCGGATGCTTTTCCGCTGCGTCTAACAAAATTTGCTTGACCTGCTCCACATCACTCCCATAGGCAACGCCAACAGATATAAACTCTTTGGTTACCACTCCATTTTCAGTCCAATTAAACAGTATTGAGGTCAAAAATTTATGGTTGGGAATAATTAATACTTTGTTTTCACGGGTTACGGCTCTAGTGGTTCTCAAGGTGATATTTTCTACTTTACCCACTTGACCCTCCACTTCAATAATATCGCCCACATGAACTGCTTGATCGGCAATGATAAATATACCTGAAATAATATCCTGTATAAAGGTTTGCAAAGCTAAACCTACACCCACCAAAAGGGCGGCAGAAGCTGCAAAAATGGCGGTAACATCCACTCCTATATTGTCAAAAGCAATCAAAATGACCACCACATAAATAAAATAGTTTATGAACGTAAAGATGCTTTTAAACTTAACCTTGGCATCATCAGAAAGGGTTCTGTAAATAATTTTCTTAAAGACTTTTAAAGACAAATACGTGAGCAGAAATACTGCAATAACAATGAGTAAAGCCTTTGGAGTAAAGGTTATACTCTCGCTTAAAGAGATGCTCTTATTGAGAAAGGCAGATATTTTTTCCATGGGTATACTTTAGCGCAAGTTACTATTAAAAACAAAACCCATCCTCGTTAAAGGATGGGAAAAAATTGCTATGAAAAAGAAAATTAACACTAATTAAGATCTAGTGTTAGTTCAAATATATTACATTTTTTTTAATACAAAAAAATCAAGCAAACATATCTTTTACTTTTTCAAAAAATGATTTTTCAAATTTTTCAGGATTGGGTTGAAAATTTTCATCTCCTTTCATCTTCTCAAAAAATTGTTTTTGCTCTCGGTTGAGCTCTTTTGGTGTCCAAACATTGACATGCACCAACAAGTCTCCATTGCCATATCGGTTTAGGCTAGGCAATCCTTTATTTCTAAGTCGAAGGGTTTTTCCAGACTGAATACCCGAATCCAGTTTTATTCGCACTTTTCCTTCCAGCAAGTCTATATCTTTTGAAATACCCAATGCTGCTTCAGAAAAACTAATGTATAAATCCAAATGAAGATGCTGATTTTCACGAATAAAACGGTCGTGTTCTTGTTCTTCTATTACCACCAATAGATCGCCCGTAAGGCCATTGGCTGGAGCTTCATTTCCTTTTCCAGTCACTTTTAGCTGCATACCTTCTTCTACCCCGGCAGGAATTTTTACGGCCACGGTTTGTTCTTTCTTGATCATTCCTTGAGCATCGCTTCCTGAAGGTCGATTAATCAGAGTTTGACCTGATCCACCACAGTTTGTACAGGTGGTTGCTGTTTGCATTCGCCCCAAAATAGTATTGGTAATTTTGGTAACTTGCCCACTGCCTCTGCATGAAGAACAAGTGCTATATCGCACACCTGGGGCTTGTACATTTCGAGAAACCTTTATTTTTTTCTCCACGCCTTTGGCAATCTCTTCTAAAGTAAGTTTTACCCTGATACGCATGTCACTTCCTTTGGTTCTGCGTTGACCTCCGCCAAATCCGCCACCAAAGCCACCTCCAAAAGCACTGCCAAAAATATCACCAAACTGACTAAAGATGTCTTCCATGTTCATACTCCCACCAAAACCTTGACCACCTTCAAAGGCGGCATGACCAAATTGATCATATTGAGAGCGTTTTTGTGGATCACCTAATACTTCATAAGCTTCTGCAGCTTTTTTAAACTGTGCTTCGGCCTTGGCGTCTCCAGGATTCTTGTCTGGATGAAATTCAATCGCTTTTTTGCGATAGGCTTTCTTGATTTCAGTTTCTGAAGCGCCTTTAGATATCCCTAATATGTCGTAATAATCTTCTTTCATGTCTTTATTGGCCTACTACTACTTTAGGAAAACGAATAATTTTATCTCCAAGTTGATATCCTTTTTCAACAATATCGATAATTTTTCCTTTCTCTGCATCCGTCGGCGCGGGTATTTGTGTAATAGCTTCGTGAATTTCGGCATCAAAAACATTTCCCTTTTCTACTGCACTCAGTTGCAGACCCTGACGCTTCAAAATTTCATGAAATTTATTAAAAATTAAAATAAAGCCTTCGAGCTCGGCGCTTTTGTCTGCTTTTTGGGCCTGCTCTTGGGCACGTTCAAAATCATCTAAAACAGGAATAAGTTCTGTAATCACTTCTTGATTTGCTGTTTTAAAAAGCTCTAATCGTTCTTTAGAGGTGCGCTTTTTATAATTTTCAAATTCAGCAAATAGTCGAAGGTATTTTTCTTTTTCTGCCCCAAGAGCTTGTTCTAATTCAATTATTTTGTCATTTGTTGCCGATCCACTTGGCTTTTTTGTGGATTTTTTCTTTGCAGTTGTTTTAGGGGCTGGATTTGTATTTTTTTTTGCCATAATAAACACTTTAGCTTTTGGATGGCAAATCTATTGCCAAAAATAGAATATTGTCAAAATGTCATATTAAATTTGAAAGAGCATGTTTTAATTCGGGGAATTCAAATTTAAATCCTTTGGCCTCCACTTTGGATGCGCTTATCCAATGGCTATTAAACATTAAAGTGCTCATGGCTCCTAAAGGAATTCGCACCAAAAAAGTGGGCATGGGAGGCAACCACATAAAGCTGCCATAGGCTTTGGCTAAATGGTGCATAAACTCTTTTTGGTTCACTGGGTGGGGACTTACGGCATTATAAACGCCTTCCCACTTTTCTTGAGAAGCGGTTAAAAACAGTTGGACAAGATCGGTAAGGTGAATCCAAGATTGTCCCTGTTTTCCTGAACCTAAAGCAGCAATAAGACCCAGTTTTGCCGGCCATTTCAGAGCTAAAACCACCCCACCATCTGCCGCTAGAACCAAACCAATCCGAAGTTTGGTTACTGAAATCGAAAGGGTGCTGAATCCGTCTATGGCCTTCTCCCAGTCCACCACCACTTTAGACAAAAAGGAATGTGAAGTTACGGGGGTTTTTTCTGTTTGAAGTAATTCATAATCAGAAGTATAGCAACCCACTGCAGAAGCAGCAACCACGTGCTGTAAAGAGTGATGTTTAAGTTGTTGGAGGGTTTCAACCAATAATTGCGTGCCTAACACACGGCTTTCCCAAATTTCCTTTTTATAGTTTGTAGTCCATCGTTTGGAAATGGTGGCACCAGCCAAGTGGATCAAATGGGTAACGCCCTCAAAACAGGCCTTGTCAATTTCATTTTTCTTTGGATTCCAATAAAACCCCTTAGCCCCAGAAAAACGATTAACTTTTAAGGAATTGGTGGTTAAAAAATGAATCGGAATATCTAATTCGTTTCCTTTTTTTACTATCTCTTTGCCAACTAAACCGGTGGCACCTGTTATGAGTATTTTCATAAACTATAAATTCTTTAAATACGTTCTGCCCTAATCATATGTCTTTTTCCGGGAGCACCAG
>JBMYZB010000155.1:0-3534 GCA_049609945.1 Flavobacteriaceae bacterium | reverse complement strand
TTTTTTATAGATTCAAAAGGAAGGGTTAAAAAAAGGCTGTTATAAATTTGAAAGCGTGAAAGAACTTTTTCTTCAAAGCGTTCAATTTTTGGTTTACGGGTCATCAATCAGGGAGGTACAAGGGGTTTTACATTTCATTAAAAATTCGATGCATCAAACGTTTCTTATCATTGATGCTTTCTTCCATGGAGATCATAGTTTCGGTTCTTGATACGCCTTGTATGTCGTCAATTTCAAAGATAATTTCTTTGGCATGTAAGGTGTCACGTGCTCTAACCTTACAGAAGATATTAAATTTTCCGGTGGTCACATGTGCCACAGTAACAAAGGGTATGGCTCGCAAATCTTCTATAACTTCCTTGGTTCTACTGGTTTTATCTAAAAAGATGCCTACATAAGCAATGAAGGAATAGCCTAACTTAACATAATCAAGGGTTAAAGAAGACCCCATGATAATACCTGCTTCCTCCATTTTTTTTACACGAACATGAACTGTTCCTGCGGAAACTAAAAGACGCTTAGAAATATCAGTAAAAGGGATTCGGGTGTTGTCAATAAGGATGTCTAATATCTGATGATCAACATCATCAAGTGCAATTTTTCCCATTTTATAAATAAAGTTTGTTTTATGGCCTCAAAAATAGTGTTTTTTCAATAAAATCATTGCTTTACTGATAATAATTTATCAAAATATCTATTTTTTAAGATTTTATCTATCTCAAAAGGCAACACAATTTGGCGTAAATCTGGTGGAAGGGAAATTGTTTTATGAAAACGAGCTCTAGGAAGTTTATTTGAATAGGCAGTCATTCGGGGTAAAAATTGCAATTGCTGTCCTTCTAGTTGCTCTAGATATTGAAGAATTAAATATTGATTTTCTAAAATTTTACCTGAAATAGCAAGGCGTGCTCCTTCTAACAGCACATCGTAAAACACTTTTTGATTTTCTGGTATCTCAAAATAACTCGCTACACTTTGCTTTTTATAATCTTCATTTGCAATTGCCCAAAGTGCCTCTTGGAGTGCCTTTTCAACAAAAGTTGTTGTTTTATTTCGGGCATAATCATCTGGAAAATGACCCGCTTCAAATAAAAGAGTAGGCACTTTTAATGCAGAAAAAGTATCACCAACACAATTGGGATTAAACGTATCGTCAAACCGACCAATACCTTGTGGAAGCTCCTGTTCCACTTTGCCAAAAATAGAAGCAATTAGTTGCATTGCTGTTTTACGGGCTGGAGGTATTGAACGTTCTTCATCGGCAGCGGGAGCTAGAAAGGATAAGGTTGCCGGTTGTCCCATTAAACCAGCTCCATAGAGGGTCCGTTGGTCATGTAGATTAAAACAGAATTGAGGTTGTAATGCATCAAAATAGTTTCGAAGACATTGACTTTCTGGCTGTGATAAAGCAACGGCATCTCTATTAAGATCTACTCCGTTAACATTTTCACGGGTGAATAAGATGGCACCATCAGGATTAAGTTGTGGAATGATATGAATACTAAGGCGCTCCAACAATTCCATTTGAGTATTTTCTTGCATCCATGGAATAACATTAAGCAATGCTCTGGTAGTGGTACTTTCATTGCCGTGCATTTGAGACCACAAAAACACATTAATTTCTCCAGTTCCTAATCGAACAACATGTATCGGACGATCAGAAACAGATCTTCCTATTTCAAGTACATCTAATTTTTTTTGCCATGACAATAGATGAGTTGCTAAGTGTTCTGGTGGAAGATATCGTGCTTGTAGCATAAAAATTAATACAAATGTAAACAACATATAGTTTACTTATGTATATTCAAAAGTGTTTTATTTGTTTACATTTCCATCCAAAAAAGTCATTTAGAAGATACATTTATAAACAATCGATCAGATCTTATATATAAATATATATTAATCAGACAATTATGCTTATTACCTTAACTATAGATTTAAATATATTTTGTTGTTTGATATAACTGATGATATCAAAAAAGGGCTATATTTATAGCGTAAAACATATTGTTTACAATGTTGAACAGTGAAGAATTTATCAATCGGTTGCAAGAATTAATGGCTCAAAAGCAACTAACTGCCTCTGCTTTTGCTGCTCGAATTGGTGTGCAACGTTCTTCGGTTTCACATATCTTGGCCCAACGTAACAAACCCAGTTTAGAATTTGTCTTAAAAATTCATCAAGCTTTTGATGACATTGATTTGACCTGGCTCCTACTTGGAAAAACCCCTTTGCAAAAAACAATAGAATCTCAAGAGTATTTTAAAGAAGATGCATCATTAGCAAACCCTATTTCTCAAGTGCCACAAACTCTCAAAGAGGAACCCTCAGAAATTGAAGCCATCGTGACACTTTATAAAGACGGCCGATTTAAAAAGTATTTACCAAAATCTTAGTACTTTTGACTTCCAATATGAAGTGCCGCTTTTTGTTTTTTACTGCTTTACTTGTTTTTGCTTCCTGCTATCAAGTGGAACGTAACTGTTTACCCTTTCACACCGGGGTTTATGAATTTACAACAGTGGTGAATGGCACGCTAAAAACCTCCCGTTTTCAGCGCAACACTGATTTTGAAGTTGAATTTTATGAAGGTAAAGTAGATACAGCCGATATTAGGTGGGTTAACGATTGTGAATGTATTTTAACCAAACGACACCCCATTTCAAACCAAGACAAAAGACCCATCCGAATAGAAATATTATCAACCAAAAAAAATGAATATACCTTTGAATATGCGCTAGTTGGTGATAGAAAAAACATCCAGCGCGGCACCATTTTAAAAATAGAATAAGTCCCAAATTTAAATTTATGTTAACCTCCGAATTGATCAGTGCCTTTTTAACCCTTACCTTTTTAGAGATTGTGTTGGGCATAGACAATATCATTTTTATTTCCATTTTAGCCGATCGTTTTCCAAAACAAGAACGAAAAAAACTAATGCGAATTGGCCTACTTTTAGCCATGTTTACACGCATTGCTCTCTTATTTGGAGTGTCTGTCTTGGTTAAAATGCGCCAACCCTTTTGGACGTTTGAGACTTCGCATTTTTCTTCCGCCATTTCTGTGGAAGCCTTAATTCTCTTTCTGGGTGGTTTATTTTTAATTTATAAAAGCACCCATGAAATTTTTCAAAAGGTGGAGGCTAAAGTCGAAGAATCAGTTTTAGAAGAAAAACCAAAAAAACCTTTACGCGTCCTAAACGCCCTTTTTCAGATCGTTATTATTGACATCGTTTTTTCTTTTGATTCCATTTTAACCGCAGTTGGCATGACCAATGGTATCTCACATGCATTTGGTGTAATGGTAAGTGCCGTGATTGTATCTATCATTTTGATGATTACTTTTGCTGGAGTAATAAATTCGTTTATGAATCAGCATCCTTCGCTGCAAGTATTAGGATTATCCTTTTTACTGCTTATAGGTTTTATGCTCATTGCAGAAGGGGCTCATCAATCCAATACACTCATTTTTGGAAATAGTATTGGCACCATTCCAAAAGGCTATCTTTATTTTGCCATTGCTTTTTCGCTAGG
>JBMYZB010000154.1:0-3547 GCA_049609945.1 Flavobacteriaceae bacterium | reverse complement strand
AAGTGGCAACCATTTGTTTAAATAGATTTTCATAATAATGTAAGATTTTAGGGTAAAGCATATAAGTTTTATAAAGGTATAAAACTACAAATAATTTAGCTTCTTAATAATCCCTTTTATAAATATTTAACATGGGACATTAAAGAAAGTAGTCTGTGATGTTTATCTCAAATGATTTATTAAGTGTCTATTAATTTGTTTTATCAAAGTGGGGCCTTCATAAACAAAACCGGTGTAAAGCTGAACCAAACTGGCCCCGGCGTCTAGTTTCTCTAGGGCATCTTGCGCTGAAGAGATCCCCCCTACACCAATTATGGGGAAAGCATTATTACTCTTTTCGGCTAAAAAGCGAATCACTTCTGTACTTCGATTGCGGAGGGGTTTCCCACTCATGCCTCCCGCTTCTTCGCGGTGTTTAGACGTGAGTCCATCTCGGCTAAGCGTCGTATTAGTGGCAATAATTCCATCTATTTTTACTGAAATGACAATATCAATAATATCAAGGAGTTGGTCATTGCTCAGGTCTGGGGCAATTTTTAACAAAAGGGGTTTTGGTTTGCTTTTTTTCTTATTGTGTTCTTGAAGTGTCTGTAGTAGATGGGTTAAAGGCTTTTTTTCTTGTAGAGCTCTGAGGTTTGGCGTATTAGGCGAACTTACATTCACAACAAAATAGTCTACATATTCAAAGAGTGCTTCAAAACATTTTTCATAATCTGCTACCGCCTTTTGATTGGGTGTATTTTTGTTTTTACCAATGTTTCCACCAATTAATATCCCTTTATTTTTTTTCAAACGTTTCACGGCCGCATCAACACCCTGATTATTGAAGCCCATTCGATTGATAAGTGCTTGATCATCTGCTAAACGAAACAGTCTTTTTTTAGGATTTCCCGGTTGGGGTTTTGGAGTTAGTGTGCCTATTTCTATGAACCCAAAGCCAAAATTTGAAAATTCTTTATAGCCTTTGGCATCTTTATCAAATCCGGCGGCAAGACCCACTGGATTTGGAAACGTAAGACCAAACACCTTTCGCTCTAATTGAGGGTGCTGAATTTGAAAGTTGGCGCGAATCAAGCCGGACACCCCCGGGATTTTGTGTATTACCTTCAGCATAAAAAACACAAAATGATGCACCTTTTCGGGATCAAATTGAAACAGTATGGGTTTTATCAGTTTTTGATATAACATAAAAAAAATCCCGCCTTTAGCGGGATTAATAAATTATCTTTTCGCCGGTGGTGGATTGAGTTTGGCACTCATTTCTAATGAAAGGGCACTGCGCTCAATTTTCAATTTACCAGCTAAGGTTTCAATCACACAGGTATTGTCTTTGTCATTGAGTTCCACAACTTTGGCATGAATGCCGCTTTTGGTAATCACACGGTCTCCTTTTTTAAGGTTGTTCATAAAGTTTTTCTCTTTTTTTTGTCTTCTTTGCTGTGGTAAGATGATAAAAAAGAAAAAAACAACCAACATCAAAAGTAAAAAGGGGAGTTGTCCAGAAAGTCCTTCCATAATTAGGTTTTATAAGCTTTAATTTTGACGTGCTTTCGCTTGGTCTTCTCGTTGCTTTTGTTTCACTGGATCTGGTGAAACCATGGCTTTAATACGTAGTGTTTCTCTTCCGCTTTGTGTATTGGCAGCAATTGTTACTGTTTTTTGTTGCATGTTTGGCTTATTGCTGGAGTCAAAACTCACAACAATCTCGCCACTTTCTCCAGGTGCAATAGGTGTATTTTTAGGATAATTTGGTACAGTGCATCCACAACTACCTCGGGCATCAACAATAATCAAATCAGATTTTCCAGTGTTAGTGAAATTAAAGGTGGTTTTTACTTTATCTCCTTCAGCAATGGTGCCAAAATCGTGTATAACCTTGTCAAATTTCATTACGGGAGCATCTGCCTTATCGGCAATATCATTTGAAGATGCTTCTACATTCTCTTTTTTCACCTTGCGTGATGCGCCCTCTTGACATGAAACTAAAAGCAGACCAAGAACGGCAAAAGGTATTAAAATCCATTTTTTCATTTCGAATATTTTTATTTCCCCAAAAGTAATTAAAAAAAAGCTTATTGCAAGCCTCTTCCAGATTTGTGTAATCTATTTTTTTCGGAAAATTCTTTCATTAGTTTATCCAAAACACCGTTGATAAAAGTATTGCTTTTGGGTGTAGAATATTCTTTAGCAATTTCTAAGAATTCATTGAGTGTAACTTTGGGCGGAATATCAGGAAAATAGAGTAACTCAGTAATAGCAATTTTTAATAGTAGAGCATCCATCAAAGCAATTCGATCGGCATCCCAATTAGGTGTTTTTCCTTCTAATTCTTTTTGCAACTTTTCGTCAGTTGTCAAGGTCTTTTCTAAGAGTAAAACACCAAAAGAAAGTTCCTCTTTCCAGGCTGCCTTTTCAGGAAAAGACAAACTATTGGTTTGAGCTGGGTTTATTTGCTTTAACGTTTTAAGCATGAAAGTATTGACCATAGGCAAATCATCCTGCCAAGTGAGGGCGCGGTCTTCATAATAGTTATGCAAATGCTCGGCGGGAGCAATATGTTTTTCAAAAAGGTAAATAAGCAGTTGATGCTGTTGCGTTGCGGAGGGATCTGATATTTTACAATACGTTATAAAAGCCTGGCTTTCTTTAATTTCCTGCCAAAGATTTTGAATGCGCTTAAATTCAATTTCCCAATCGTTTAGTTTATGTTGTTTTAACTTTTTATTTAAAACAGGATGGTTAACAATAAATTGAAAGTAGCTGTTGTTTTTTAAAGCTTCAAAGGGAACAAACACATCAGCTTGTGCGAGATATTTTTTTTGTAGAGATAGACTTTGATCTTCTAAAAAACTGTTCAGTGCATTAAACAACCCCCATTGCAGAAAAAGCAATTCGATACTATCAAAAATACTTTTTTCAAAAAAACGAAGTTGCTCTTCAACGTTTCCTTTTTCTGTGTGTGAAAAGGCATAAACCGATTGCATAACCTTAATGCGAATGTGGCGTCTTGTGAGCATGGATAAGAACTTTAAGGCACAAAAATATAATAAAATCTGAAGTCCTCTGTTCATTTTAAAAGAATGTAAGCACTCATTATTCTTTTTCTGCTAGAGTCAAATGTGTACCTTTATGCCCTAAGAAATGAAAGCACTTCGGCATCTCAATATATATCTATATAAATATCGGTATCAACTAGTGCTGGGTGTTGTAATAACTGTTGTTGGTCGTATTTTCTCTTTAGTTGCCCCACGATTGATTGGCAATTCCTTAACGGCTGTGGAACAATATTTGCAGAATGGTCAGGCCAATGTAGCTGCCCTGCAACGAGAATTATTGATCAATATTTTAATAATTATTGGTACCGCATTGGCTTCCGGTATATTTACCTTTTGGATGCGACAAACCATTATCAATGTTTCACGCTACATTGAATTTGATCTCAAAAATGAAATCTTTTGGCACTACCAACAACTTTCACAAAAGTTTTTTAAGGTAAATCGCACGGGTGATTTAATGAGTCGCATCAGTGAAGATGTGAGCAAAGCCA
>JBMYZB010000153.1:0-3597 GCA_049609945.1 Flavobacteriaceae bacterium | reverse complement strand
TTCATTTTCTAACAACCGTTGGCTCACTTCAGATGAAATAGAGAGTGGACAAGCACACAATCGGTTGGGTATAGGGTTTCATAAACCCGGGCGTTGGGATAAAATTGTTTCTATAGAGCGTTGTCATTTGCAGCCCGATCCATCAAACGATATTCGCAATACACTTTTTCAATATGCTGTAACAGAAAATATCTCCTTTTTTGATTTGCATGAACAAAAGGGCTTTTTAAGAAACTTGATGGTTCGCAATACATTGGCCGGTGAGTTTATGGTTTTACTGCAGTTTTTTGAAGAAAATATTGAAGCACAACAAAAAGTGCTAAACTTTTTAAAAGACACATTTCCTCAAATCACTTCCCTTCAGTATTGTATTAACCAAAAAGCCAATGATTCCATTTATGATCAAAACCTTATCCTTTTTTCAGGAACAGATCATCTAATTGAGCACATGGAGGAATTACGTTTTAAGATCACAGCCAAATCTTTTTATCAAACCAATCCTAAACAGGCCTATTTTTTATATCAATTGGTGCGTGACTGGACTGCCTTAAAAGGAAATGAAATTGTTTATGATCTCTACACTGGAACAGGAACCATAGCTCTTTTTTTAGCTACAAATTGCCAAAAAGTGGTGGGCATAGAATCAGTTCCAGAGGCGGTAGAAGATGCTAAGTATAACGCAAAAATGAATCAAATTGATAACGCCCTTTTTGAGGTGGGTGACATGAAAAAGTTGTTTAACGAGGTCTTCATTTCACGCCATGGCGCACCCGATGTGGTTGTGGCAGACCCTCCTAGAGATGGTATGCACCCAAATGTAGTAAAACAATTATTACACTTAAACGCCCCTAAAATTGTATATGTGAGTTGCAACAGTGCCACCCAAGCTAGAGACCTGGCACTTTTGAACAGCCAATATACAGTTGAACAAAGCCAAGCTGTTGACCTTTTTCCACAAACTGGGCATGTAGAAAATGTTGTACTTTTATGCCGAAAATGAATGGTAATGTTCCAAAAATCTATTTACGTTATTCTTTACGGCAGTATTCTTCTTTGTTTTTACCAGTGTGAAAAGGATGATATTTGCTTAAATGATAATTTAGACACCCCCAGAATTATTATTACTTTTAATGATAATGAAAACCCACAAAGGCGAAAAGAACTATCTGATTTAAGTATTCGAGCCATAGACAATGAAATGGCACTAGGTAGTAGCTTTCGCGATTCCCTGGCACTTCCACTCCATATTCATAAAGATTTTACACAATTTGAATTTATTCTCAATACCGGTAATCAAGACCTTGAAAACATTGATACGGTTCAAATAAACTATCAAAGGAATGATCAATATTTAAATAGTGCCTGTGGCTATCGCAGTACTTTTGTTCTAAACAACCCTCCAGCCTATATACTGCAAAGCGGCACTAATTGGATCAAAGGGTTTTCCATTAAAAAAGACAGTATCACCGATGAAACATCTGCCCATTTGGTTATTTTGCATTAATCTGATCTACTTCCACGGGCAAGGACAAACCCAAGCCAAATCGGAAAAAGACAGGAAAACGACTAAGTTGGAAAGTGTTCCTCAACCCTTTGTCATTGATACCACACTTTCATATATAAAGGCACTCCGCCTTGGGACCGACTTATATCGATTGGTTCGTACTCAAGCAGATAGTGCTTTTTCGGGTTGGGAAATAGTTGCCGATTTTAGATTAAAAAAGGAATTCTACATCGCTCTCGAAATGGGTAATGAGGTGCGCTCTATTCAGCGTGAACAGATCAATTTCACAACCAATGGTAGCTATATTAAAGTAGGATTTGATTATAATTTATATGAAAATGGGCAAGGCATGGATAATCAAGTTTTTTTGGGTTTGCGTTACGCCACAAGTGCCCATTCGCAAGAGGTGAATCGGTATTTGGTTTATAATCGAAATCATTATTGGCCTGATCAAGAAACAAACCGCGGCTACAGCACCGGATTGCGAGAGGGGCTATCGGCTAGTTGGGTCGAGGTGGTGGCCGGCATGAAGGTGGAAGTAATCAATAATGTTTTCATGGGCTTTAGCCTTCGCCTAACCCGTTTACTTAATGATCAAAAACCCGAAAATTTTGACAATCTATACATTCCAGGATTCAACCGAAAAACCGATGAGAATGTTTTTGGTGCCAACTTTAATTATTCTTTGGTCTATAGAATACCTTTATTTAAGGTTGATAAAGATAAAAAAGATTAAGTCTTATTCTTTTCGATTTTATGCGTTCGTTTGGTGCCCGAATAGATTGGAAAATAAAGTAAACGCGATTCTAACTTACCGTTAAAGAGTTTAATTTTTCTGCTGGGCCGCAAGCCAATATGTTTCATGGCTTCGAAGTTAGAAGAAATTAGCCATGCTTCGGCCCTAGTAAAAGATTGTTTAAAGGTATCTCCAATGCTTTGATATAGAGCATTGATATTGCCGTCTAAACGTTCGCCATAAGGTGGGTTAGTTAAAATATGTATTCCTTCATCAGCAGCTTTTTCGCGCTGAAAAAAGTCCATTCTTTCCCAAGTCACCCATTCAGACACCCCGGCATTAGCAGCATTTTGTATTGCTTTTTCAATGGCTGATGGAGCTTTGTCAGAGCCAGCAATTTGAATGTTTGGGATACGGTGTTTGGCCCATTGTGCATTTTTAATGGTTTCAAACAGTGCTGCATCCCAATTTGGCCAAGTTTGAAAACCAAATTTCTTCCGATTCCAATTAGCAGGAATATGAGCTGCCATCAGTGCAGCTTCAATCACAAGGGTGCCACTACCACACATGGGATCTAAAAAATCGGTTTGACCTTTCCAACCCGATAAGGTGATTAGCCCCGCCGCCAACACCTCATTGATGGGAGCTTTGTTAGTGGCGGTGCGATAGCCACGATGATGCAAAGAAGCGCCGGAACTATCTAAAGAAAGCGTACATAAATTGTCTTGAATATGAATGTTAATTTTTAGATCGGGATGATTTTTAGACACATTGGGACGTTTTCCAAATTCCTTTTGAAATCGATCAACCAATCCATCTTTGGCTCGCTGAAGGGTATATTGACTGTGCTTAAAGGTGTTGCCAAAAACCACACTTTCAATGGCAAAGGTTTGGTCAACGTTCAGATAATCTTCCCAAGAAAAATGATAAAAAAGAGCATGTAGTGCGTCATAGTCCTGCACTTTTTGTTGCAGGATGGGTACCAATATTTTTAAAGCCGTACGCAAACACAAATTGGCTTTGTAAAGAAATCCCAAATCGCCCCAAAAGGTTACAATACGATTGCCTTGTGTCACTTTTTGAGCTCCCAAAGCCTGGAGTTCTTCTGATAGAAGAGGTTCAAAACCGTAAAAGGTTTTGGCCAACATTTTAAAATTTCCTTCGCCTATGTACATCGACCACAAAAATACTCTATTTTTAGACGTTAATTTTTTGTAAAACCATTCATTTATGGAATTGTTTTGGGGTGCCGAATACATACTCCCCTTTTTTGGGGCTATAATCGGCATGACCATTGCTCTATGGACCAAACCTAAAACACCCAAAGGGCTTTCTTTGATCCTTGCCCTTAGCGGTG
>JBMYZB010000152.1:0-3622 GCA_049609945.1 Flavobacteriaceae bacterium | reverse complement strand
GGGCTTCTAGTTCTTCTTCGGAGATCACCTTTAAAAAAGAGGGGTGCTGTTCAATTGCATATTGAATTTTTTCTATAATCTCATCAGTGGTTTCCTTATCATAATCAATTTCCATAGGGGGTTTGATTACCATAGATTGAAGAATACCTCTTTTTTTAATGAGCAGGCCTTTTTTATCAAACGACCTCCTAAAACCATCTATCACAATCGGGATCACAATGGGTTTGTGTGTTTTAATAATATGGGCCGTACCTCTTCTAACTGGCTGAAAAGGTCGTGTAGTTCCTTGAGGAAAAGAAATAAGCCATCCATCGTTTAAAGCCGTTCCAATATTTTTAATATCACTCAATTTTACGGGGCGCTTAATAGCTTTTCCAGCCTCTCGCCAAGTGCGCTCAATGGAAACCGAGCCCGCATAAGCCAAAATGCGAGGAATGAGGCCCGCACGCATGGTTTCTTTGGCTGCTACAAAATAAATATTAAGTTTTGGATGCCACAAATAACCCACGTTTTTGATGGAATCTATACGTCCACTTAAACTGGCATTAAACACATGAAACATGGCCACAACGTCAGCAAAATAGGTTTGATGGTTGGCAATAAACAAGACATTATTGTCAGGTAGGTTTTTAATTATTTCAGAACCTTCGATATGCAGTTGATTAAAACCACGGTATCGCCTGTGGGTCATTATTCCAAGATATCGAATCAACCACTTTTTAAGGATCAAATAATGACCAAAAGGGTTTCTTTTAAAAAGGAGCATTTGTTTAAAATCTAATCAAATATATCAAATTCCTACTATCAATTCGTTTAGGATTTCTTTAAATTCAAAAAGGATCATGGCGGTGGCTCCCCAAATAAATTCTGATTCTAAATCAAATCCTGGTATGTCTGTAGAGGTACTTGTCAAATTCATTTTTTGGTATGAAACAACCCAGCTTTGTACCTGCTTTAGCGATACCGAATAGACCTTAGCCACTTCTCTTTGTTGTAAAACAAATGGAGGCGGAGTGCGGTTCAATTTTGCCACAAAAGGAGTTACTCTAAATTGGCTTGGTGGAATAAAAACATCAGATAATTTACCCACATATTGAATGGATTGAGTGTTAATACCAAGTTCTTCTTCGCATTCTCGTAGGGCAGTTTCCCAAAGGGAAGCGTCTGAAGATTGCGGTTTTCCACCTGGAAGTCCCATTTGGTTGGCATGAACTCCCTTATACTTTTGTCGCTTAATGATTGGAAAATAAAATTGCCCAGAAAGTTTGGGGTAACAACAAATCAAAACGGCTGCTGACGAATAGGTTGAGGGATCAATTGTTTTGATGAAATTGGGTGATTTTCGATTGGGTGGAACCACTGGTAAAGATAAGGAACTGTCTGTTTTTGATAAATCTTGTAATTTTACTGCTAATTGTTCAAATAAAAGATTTTTCATGCGCATTTCAAAAATAACAATTCTATCGCTATTGGCTTTATTGTTAATTCAATGTCAAGAAAAAAAAACAAAAAAAAGCACCCAAAAAAAAACGGAATCAACTCAAAAAATTGATGTCAAAGAGGAAAACACAAAAACAGTAGAAACAATAAAAGATCAAATTGTATTGGATGATAAAAATGCAATCCCTTTCTTTTTTGAGTATGCTAAAGACCATCCCGAAAAAAAGGTGCGTGTGAAAACAAAATTTGGAAATTTTATCATTGAATTATTTGAAAACACTCCTTATCATCGAGCCAATTTTATTTATTTAACCCAAAAAAAATACTTCAATGGCACTACTTTTCATCGAGTGGTGCCCGGGTTTATTATTCAGGGAGGAAACTCTGACAACTACAAAACATCACGCAAAAGGGGCGAGATTGGTCGTTATTTACTGCCCAATGACCTAAGGAAAGGGCATTCTCATCACCGTGGTATTTTATCTATGCCCAGTAGTGAAATTGAAAACCCCTACAAATTAGCTTCTCCTTTTGAATTTTTTATTGTCGTGCAATCTCCAGGAGCCTATCATTTAGACGGCAACTATACCCCTTTTGGCCGAATAATAGAAGGGATGGAAGTGGTGGATCAAATCAATCAACAGCCCATTGACAACAGAGAAGCTCCCCTACACAATATTTTTATGGAAATGGAAATTGTCAAGTAATTGGTTTTTATTATTGAAAATATTTTATAATAGATATCACTTTTACAAAACATAAGGCATCAAAATATTTTAGTGCTATAATTTTTTATTATAATTTTTTCTTATTATTTTTATTTTTTAATTATTTTTTATAATGACAATTTCTCAGCTTGAATATACACTGGCAGTAGCACGGTATGGAAATTTTACTTTGGCAGCAGAAAAGTCTTTTGTGACGCAGCCCACCTTAAGTATGCAAGTGCAAAAACTAGAAGAAGAATTACAAATAAAAATATTTAACCGAAACACTAAGCCAATTAAAGCCACGCCAATTGGTGAAAAGATATTATCACAAATTAAGATTATTTTGGAGGAGGCGCAGCGAATAAAAGATATTGTGGCATTAGAAAAAGGGGTTGTGGCCGGTCCATTTCAATTGGGTATTTTACCTACCGTAATGCCTACTTTGCTGCCGTTGTTTCTGAACACTTTCATAAAAAAATACCCCAAAGTAGATTTGAAAATTGAGGAACATACCACCCAGAGTATGGAGCAACTTTTAATTGAAGGAAAACTAGATGCTGGAATTGCGGCCACTCCACTCAATCATGAAAAAATAAATGAAAAACCGCTTTACTATGAGCCTTTTGTAGGTTATGTGTCTCCCTCTCATGTTTTAGCAAAAAAAGAGACGCTTTCCACCGAAGCTATTGAAGACATAGAAATGTTGGTCTTAGAGGATGGACATTGTTTTAAACAGCATGTTTTAAATTTATGCCAAACAAAAAGCCACAAGCACCCCCAATTTGATTTAAAAAGCGGAAGCTTTGAAACTCTTATCCACTTAGCCGATGAAGGCTTAGGAATGACCCTTCTGCCCTATTTACAGACCCTGCACATGGGAGAAAAAGCTAAAAAAAATCTACGTTATTTTGATGACCCTGTACCAGCTAGAGAAATAAGTCTCATATTTTCCAAAGCACAACTCAAAACCCCTGTTATTAATGTTTTGCACGAACTAATTAGTGGTGTGATGCGGGGACTTATTCAGCTAGAAGAACTTCAGGTAATTACGCCAAAAGGATAACTATGGTAATGGCAAAAGAGTTAATTGTGGATTCTTTTTTAAAAAGTCTACAAGCCACCGATTTAATACCAATACCTCTTCATAATCTAAATGAGCATAGGCTTTTTGAAGCTCTTTGTTAAAGAGCAAAGAATCAAAACTCACTTTTCTTAAGATGGACTTATAAAAGTAAAGACCCCGAGAAAATGGCATTCTGTATAATTTTTATATAAAACTAAAATAAGTGAAATGACTGGATTGAAATGTTGGTAAAATGTTAAAAATAACTAGTATGTTTTGCATACTACCTTTTTTTATATATATATTTGCATAACCAAATTGCTCTGGTATGAAAATTGAAAATACGGTTGCACAAATGAGGAAAGGGGTTTTAGAATTTTGTATCCTGTCCTTATTGGATCAAAATGAC
>JBMYZB010000151.1:0-3674 GCA_049609945.1 Flavobacteriaceae bacterium | reverse complement strand
ATATCTTTATAATTTAAGCTACTATAATATTCGGGAATATATTCAAATTTAAAATCGTATTGATTGGTGCCTAAAAAGTAGCCATAATGAATAATTCTTTTATCAAAGTTTGGCAAGTTAGTCACTCGTTCTCTCAAGGTTGGGTATTGAGCAAAGCAAAGACCCATCCCTAAAAAGAGAAATAGAATTTGACAACGATAGTTAAGGTTTAAATGCACAATAAATGGAAGCAACCCCTAAGGTTTGTGGATTGTCTTCTACCATTATAAACCCATTTTTTTCTAAAATATTGTTGAAAGCCGCCCCGCAAGGAAATGCAGCGGCAGAATCGGATAAATAGCGATAAGCTGTACGGTCTTTAGCAAAACGTTTGCCAATGAAGGGCAAAAAATTTTGGGTGTACCAATGATAACCCCATCGAAGTAACTTATTTTTAGGCACAGCTGTTTCAAGAATAATCGCCTTTCCTCTGGGTTTTAATACCCTATAAACTTCTTGTAACCCCAAATCTAAATTTTCGAAATTTCTAACGCCAAAGGCTACCGTTACAATATCAAAGGTGTTGGATTTAAAAGGTAGGTTTTCAGAATCGCCTAACTGTAATTTTATTTTTTGGTTGAGTTTTTTTTTATCGATTTTTTTTTGCCCCACGGCAAGCATTTGGGGTGCAATATCGAGTCCAATAATTTCTTTGGCCGTAGTTTTATGCAGTGCAATGGCCAAATCGGCGGTGCCGGTGGCAATGTCCAAAATGATTTGGGGTTTTTCTTGTTCCACTTGTTTCACCACTCTTTTACGCCAAAGTTGATCAATGCGGAGTGTCATTATCCTATTCAGCCCATCATAATTTTTGGCAATGTGATCAAACATTTGGGTGACCTGCTCCTTTTTTGAACTGCTTTGATCCTGAAAGGGTTTAATGTTTTTATGCATGGTGGCGTCAAAGATACGCATTTCTATAAGCCAAAAAGCAAGTCTAAAGGGGGTATGGAGGTTTAATTTGTATATTTGTTCAGTTATTTTCACTCACTATGAAAATTGTAATTGCCGGCGGGGGAGAAGTAGGCTTTCATTTAGCTAAATTACTTTCTTTTGAGGCGTTAGACATCACGCTCATAGACATTGACAAAGAGCGATTAAATTATGCAGAGTCCCATTTAGATATAAAAACGCTTCGTGGAAATGCCTTGTCAACTTCCATGCTCAAGGAAGCTCAAGTGGCACAAGCCGATTTATTTATTGCCGTTACTTCTTTGGAGGCCACCAATATCACCTTGGCGGCTATGGCCAAGCAAATGGGTGCAGAACGAACCATTGCACGAATCTCTAACTTAGAATTCAGTCAACCCGATCAAGATATTGACTTTAAATCTATGGGGGTGGATGAGTTGATTTCACCAGAAGAACTAGCAGCCATTGAAATACAGCAATTGCTTGATCAATCGGCCTTTACAAATAGTTATGAATTTGAATCTGGAGCACTTACCCTAATTGGAACCACTTTAGAGGCTTCTGTTCCATTTGTTGGCAAATCGGTTAAAGAGGCTGCGGCTCTTTTTTCGGATGTTCACTTTATGCCCATTGCAGTGCAGCGAAAGGGAACACAGTTTACTATCATTCCAAGAGGTGACACATGCTTTGAAGCGGGAGATACAACCTTTTTTATCACCTTAAAAGAAGGGGTTGAAGAACTCTATAAACTCACCGGAAAAAGTAAAACCAACATCAATAAAGTAATGATTTTAGGGGGTGGTAAAATTGGTTTTAATGCTGCCAAAGAGTTAGCTGAAAAAAAAGTTAAAGTAACCATCATAGAAAAACAAAAAGGCAAGGCCTTCAACATTGCAGAAGATTTACCAAATGCCATGGTAATTCATGGAGACGGATGCAACGTTGAACTTTTAGAAGAAGAAGACCTGGCCCAAATGGATGCTTTTATATCGGTAACCGGAAATTCGGAGACAAATATCATGGCTTGTTTAATGGCCAAAACCAAACAAGTTAAAAAAACTATTGCTTTGGTTGAAAATATGGACTATTTTGAGTTATCACAATCTATTGGAATTGATACACTAATCAATAAAAAGCTCTTAACAGCAAATACCATTTTTCGATACATAAGGCGGGGCGATGTGGTTGATATGACAACATTAAATAACCTCAATGCCGAAATTTTAGAATTTGAGGTGCATGAAAACTCAAAGGTAGCTCACTACAGAATTCGCGATTTGGAATTTCCCAGAACGGCTATTATTGGAGGTGTAATTAAGCAAGGCAAAGGAATTATTGCCCTTGGCGATTATCAGATAAAGCCAGGAGACCGTATTGTGGTATGTTGTTTGCCTAAAGCCATAAAACGTATCGAACGTTTGTTTTTATAGTCTGTTATGCAGAATATCAATCTTCGCATCGTTATTTTTTTGATGGGCATATTATTGCTGTTCAATGGCGCCTTTATGTTGCTTGCCGCTTTTGTGAGTTATATATTTCATGAACAGGAGGTGCTTCAAATTACTTTTGCCGCCTTTTCTATATTATCTGTTGGAGCATTGTCAGTGCTAATATTTCGCAAACATGACACAAAAATTCAAAAACGTGAAGGGTATTTAATTGTTACCTTAGGATGGCTTTTAATGGCCCTTTCAGGACTTTTACCTTATTGGTTTTCTGGGGCTATTCCTAGTTTTTCTGCCGGCTTTTTTGAAACTATGTCGGGTTATACAACCACCGGAGCCACTATTCTGAACGATATAGAAGCGCTACCCAAAGGACTGTTGTTTTGGCGTAGTTTAACCCATTGGATTGGTGGTATGGGTATCATTGTTTTAGCCATTGCTATTCTTCCTTTTTTAGGTATTGGCGGATTCCAATTGTTTATAGCTGAAGTGCCCGGACTGAGTAGTGATAAATTGCATCCCAAAATTGCAGATACCGCTAAGCGGTTATGGCTCATTTATTTAGGTTTAACCCTAATAGAAACACTATTGCTTACAACTGCGGGGATGTCATTTTTTGATGCTCTTAACCATGCTATGAGCACAGTTTCAACAGGTGGATTTTCCACCAAAAATGCAAGTATTGCCTTCTGGAATTCCAATCCGTTAATTCAATACATCATCATTTTCTTTATGTTTCTGGCTGGAACCAACTTTGTGTTGAGCTATTTTGCTCTTAAAGGGAAAGTGAGCAAAATGTTCCATGATGATGAGTTTAAATGGTATTCTTTCTTTATCATAGCCTTTAGCTTGCTTGTTGCCGTATTGATTTATTTAAATGCGGATTTTAGCCTGAGCGCAATTGCCCACCCGCAGGTTCTCGGAAAAGTAGAAAGTGTTTTTCGTCACGGGCTTTTTCAGGTAATGGCCATTGTAACCACCACTGGATTTATTACAGCAGATTATACCCTCTGGATGCCTTTTTTGACTGTAGTTTTTTTTGGGTTAATGTTTTTAGGGGGGTCTTCAGGCTCAACCTCAGGGGGTGTAAAGGTGATTCGTCATTTACTTATGATTCGAGGTGGATTGCTAGAGTTTAAAAGAGCCCTTCATCCCAATGCAATTATACAAGCACGTTATAATAATAAAATTGTTGACGCCTCTATTTCTTACAATATTTTAGGATTTTTTATTCTTTATTTATTGAGTTTTATCATTGGTGCTTTGGGTTTTAGTTTT
>JBMYZB010000150.1:0-3677 GCA_049609945.1 Flavobacteriaceae bacterium | reverse complement strand
ACCGCTTTTAAAAGATTCTTTTTGTGGGGCCAGTTCATCCAAAGGCAATTGTTGCGCTTCTAAATGCAGGGCGAGATGTTCTTTACTTTCCCAAAAACCTGAGGCTTTCAAATAGGCCGAATCTGATTGTATGAAGAACTCTTTTCCCTCCCATCGTTTACGGCTTGGGTCATAAATAATTTGTTGTGTTTTTAAGTTTTCTGGATTAAGTTGCCAGGGTATGCTTCCAAACATTAATTGAGAAGGCTGCATGCCAAAAATAACTTGTTTTGCTGGCCCAAGCGTATGATAAAAATTGATTTCAAAGGGTTTTGTACTTTCCTTTCTGTTAAATTCCGATCTAAAATAGAGGGTGTCCATTAGTGCTGTGCTAATGAGGTTAAATTGCTTAATTTTTTCTTCTTTAAATTCGAGTTGATCCACACTTAAATAGGTGTTATAAATAGGGTTTTGGGTGTCGAGTTGAAAGTGAATGTTTTCTAAATTAAATCCATCCCACCTAAAAAAGGGCATATCAAGGGTAATTTGCGATTGTTTTTTTTCACTGAATATTTTACCACTAACACTGAGGTTTTCATCGGCTTGTAGTTTTGGATAAAGGGCGTTTAAAACTTTTTCAAAAACGGTGACATTGAATCGCAAAGATTGTGAAGCATCGATTTTTACCACTGGTAAAAACGTATACACTTCTGCCAATGCATTTTGAAATAGGGGCACTATGGCTTCAGTTTGATAATCACCCTTTATTGTTAGCTGCACAATATCTTTATTTTCAATGGTTAGCACACGTTGATTGTCTTCCCACTTTTGCGAGAGTGTTAGGGGGCTGAAATTTAGGGTGTCTACAGCCGTTTCTAAAGACCAAGATGCACCAGTAAGCGATCCCGTTAAATGGTCCCAATGGGTGCCCGAAATGTTAGCCAACAAAATACCCTTAAACAAGGCTTTTCCTTCTCCCAAAACAGAAGAAAAATGACTAAGGTCTAACGATTCTACATTGATGGCAGTGGCAATTTTGGGTTTTTCTAATGTATGATCTACAACCCAATCGCTTTTTAATGATAAAATTGTTGAACTCACACTAAGTGAATTTTTAAACTGTTGTGCTTCATAGGAGCCATTTCCATCTATAAACATGGATGGTAATTTATCAAATTGGAGATTGAGCCCCCCCACTTTCCACCTTCCGCTTATTTCTTCAAGGGTTTTGCCATTTCCATTCACATCCACTTTTCCTGAAAGTGATACAGGTGTTTTGGAGGCCAATAATGAAGAAACTTCAAAATCTTCAAGAACAGTAGAGAGCGTAAATGAAGTATTTTTATCCTCACTCATTAAAAAACCTTTACCCCATTTTCCTTCCCAGAAAGAAATACCCCAGTCCCCTCTTAAAGTAAGGTTATGCTGAAGATTCTTTGCATTCATCTTAATTTGTCCGTTTATGGATAACACATCACCTGAACGTATTTTTTTTTCGAATGCAGGAACAAAAACAGCACCCCACCTTTTAGGAAGCAGTTGATCCGCTTTAAGATTTAAATCAAAACGTAACTTATTTATATCTGTTAGCTCAAACACTGAGCCATTTAATTTCAAATGACCCCATTGGCTTCGTAATACCATTGTGTCTAGTTCAAATTGCTGAAGTGTTCCTTTTCCAAATAAACGCCCTCTTATGTTGGGAAGGGCTGCTTCAAAACGTTTATTGGTTATCCAGCGGCTAGGTTGTGTTGATAGGCTGTCTAATTCCAACTGCCATAGGGCATTTTTCCAATGTTTTAATACGCTGACACTATCCGAAAGTTGAAAATTTCCTGCAATAAATTCTGTATTTGTTTTAAGATAAAAATCTTTTATACTTACATTTTTTGGCGTGTAATTAAAATCGAATTGCCCTTGAGAAAGGGCTATAGATCGCTTGGGTTCAAAGGCCGTTAAAGAATTTATTTTTACTTTAATTTCTTTTCCTTTAACAACTAATTGTTCCGCTTCAAGGCACACCTCTCTTAAAAGTAAAGACGGGCTATTGAGTTCTTGATTGTAAGCTTTATAGGTACCGCTTTTGAAATTTAAATTATCAATAGAAATCAGTGCGGATTTGCCATTAGCCTCGGCTCTTAATTGATCAATGAAATTTTCTAAAGCATCAGTGTCTTCATCTTTATATTGGGTGTTTTTCACATATGGATCTATAAGGGTGAGCGCATGAAGACGAAGATCTCCATCTAATAATGCATTTAAATCAGCAATAGAAAGTTTTATTTGGTGCACAAAAGCCAAGGTATCAGCGTGATGATCGGCAAGCAGCAAACCCTTTAAAGCAACTCGGCCATCTAGCGAAAGAGCAAACTGTTGCAAACGAATTGTATTCGAATAATTTTTGCTAAAACGACTGCTCAACTGATTTGCTAGTAAGGTTTGTACTTTTGTTGAGGATAAAACAGTTCCTAGCAATAAAAGGAGAACCAGTATACTGCCAAAAAGGATTGTCGCTATTTTAAACCTCCGTTTGATTACCTTACCTTTGCTTTAAAAATTAGTTTTGATAGAATCACCCTATCTATTAGCCATTGAATCGTCTTGCGATGATACAGCCGCTGCTGTTCTGCACGGCAAAAACGTATTGTCTAATTGTGTAGCCAACCAGAAAATCCACCAACAATATGGCGGGGTTGTTCCAGAATTGGCTTCTCGTGCACATCAATCAAATATAGTGCCTGTTATTCAGCAAGCACTTCAACAAGCAAATATCGATAAAAAACAAATAGCAGCCATTGCTTATACCCAAGGACCGGGTCTACTGGGTTCATTATTGGTGGGGGGCTCTTTTGCAAAATCTTTGGCACTGGCTTGGGGCATTCCTCTTTTGGAAATTGATCATATGCAAGGGCATTTGTTAGTACACTTCATTGAGGATGTACACCCCAAACCACCCAGCTTCCCATTTATTGGAGTAACCCTATCGGGAGGGCATACACAAATTGTATGGGTTGAGGACTATTTCAAAATGACAATTTTAGGAAGCACTTTGGATGATGCCATTGGTGAAGCTTTTGATAAATGTGGCAAGCTCATGGGACTTCCTTATCCAGCTGGGCCTTATGTGGATCGTTTGGCTCAAGAAGGTGACCCAACTCGGTTTGCGTTTCCCAAACCCAAAGTGGCTGAATTGGACGTTAGTTATAGTGGTATCAAAACGGCTTTTATGAATTTTATAAATCGAGAAACTCAAAAAAATAGTGCCTTTGTTGAAGAAAACCGCTCCGATTTATGTGCTTCTTTACAACATGCATTGGTAGAAATTATTTTAGATAAGCTGACCCAGGCCGTGGCCACACAAAAAAATAAACAAATAACCACGCTTGACCCCATAGAAGTGACTCCTGGAGATGACCGATGGCTAGCCAGCTCGGTTTCAGCGAAAACAACAGTCCAGTGGCCGACCAACCGTTGGCGGACGTGCTGGCCGAATTGGCGCACAAATTGGGCAAAGGTGAGCGTGTCGAACTCGATAATTATGTCGTCAGGCATCCCGAGTATGCCGAACGGCTCGCGGCGGCAGGCGTCCCGGTCGAGGCGATGGGTCCGCCTGCCGGAGAGTTGGTCGAGCTGCCCTCGATTGCGGCGGCGATCCAGGAGGGCGCATTGGTGGGCATGGTGGAGTTCGTGGAGAAGCC
>JBMYZB010000149.1:0-3690 GCA_049609945.1 Flavobacteriaceae bacterium | reverse complement strand
TTATAGTCCATTTTACAGCCCCTATTATTATGGCTTTGCTGGACTGCATTACCGCCCACCTTTCTATCGAGACTATTACAACAACCGTTTTAACAGAAATAACCGGAGGGGTAATTATAGCCCTTATGCAGGGGTGAGTAATGGTAGACGTGGAGAAAAGGGCTACCGTAATTCGAGAAGTGCTAATAATCGGAATCAACGGGCGCAAAACGGCCAGCAAAAAAACAATGAATTTGCTACTCGAGCTGCAATCAATCGTTTAAATATTGGACGAAGTTCTATGTATTTAAACACAGTGCCCTATGTTGCAAAAGAATCAGCTGAAACTACTCTCACCAGAGGTACTTCCAATGGAGCTATTCGTATGGCACCATCAAACGGAAGAAATTTGCAACAATATGGTGTACAACGAAAAGCAACCTCAGCCTCCCAGCAAAACACACTGGGCAGACGGTTTACCCCTTCCCGATACACGAATACATCAGCCCTCAAGAACGTGCGCTCCTCTAACAGAGTTGCTCCAGTGAGACAACAGAATTATAGTACTCCTTCAAAGCAATACAATTATTCTACTCGCAATAATTCGAGCAGTTCCGTTCGCTCTAGTGCACCATCGAGAAGTTCAAGTTCTTATAGAGGAGGCTCTTCTGTCAATCGAGGACGATCTTCCGGAAGGAGAAACTAATGCATTTAATTAGCTAACGCTCAAAATTTTAAACAATGAAATCTTACACCTTAGCTTTTATTGCAGCACTTGTTGCACCCTTTTGTATGAGTCAATCGCTTAAAGATTTAGTGGGCCACACCCAATCCCAACTTAATGGCTCGGCTCGATTCACTTCCATGGCAGGTGCCTTTGGGGCCTTGGGAGGTGACCTAACTGCTATGAGTCAATATCCGGCATCAGGTGCCGTTTTTCTCCACGGGGAAGTGGGAATTGGTGGTGCCTTTTTCGAAAATACTACCAAAACCAACTACTTTGGTAACACCCTTACTCAAGAAAATTCCAACTTTAACATCAATCAATTCGGTATAAATTTTGTTTTTAACAATACCCAAGAAGAAAGTGATTGGGGACGTGTTAACTTTGGATTTAACGTGCATAAGATCAATAATTTTGATACTCAATACAACGTTCAGGGAACCAATACACAAAATGGTATAGATAAGTATTTTTTACATTATGCTAACGGCATCAATTTGGGTGAAATAGAATTATATGAAAATGAAACTATCACAGATGCTTACAGAGAATTGGGAGAAATTTATGGCTTTGGCGCCCAACAGGCCTTCTTGGGTTTTCATGCTTATGTGATCAATCCCAATGCTGCCACAGCAGAAAACAACAACTATACCTCCAACGCCATCTATTCCAAATTGGTTCACGAATATTTTTTGAAAGAAACTGGTTATCACAGAAAATATAGTTTTAACTTGGGCAGTGTATATAAAAACAACCTCTATTTGGGAGCCAATATCAACTGGCATAAATTAGATAACCGTAAAATTGAAAACCTCAATGAATACGATTATAATGCTAATTCAAACATTTATGAAATCACTTTTGAAAATGAATTATCTACCTATGGTAATGGATTTTCAGCACAATTAGGAGCCATTTACACCTTGGATAAATTACGTCTCGGTTTTTCTTATGACAGTCCACAGTGGTTAGAAATAAATGAAGAATTGGAGCAGTATATTGCTACTGACCATTACATTTCAGGAAAACCTTACCAGGACGTGATAGCACCAGAATTCACCAATTTATATGAACCATACCAACTAAAATTACCTGCCAAATTGACCGCCAGTTTTGCTTATGTATTTGGAAAAAATGGCTTAATTAGTGTGGATTATAGTACGCAAAATTTTCAAAACATTCGCTTTTCCGACGAACAAAACAGCAACTATTTTAATGAGCTTAATAAAACTATACGTTCTCGTTTTCAAACCACCCAGCAACTGCGTGTGGGTACCGAATATCGTTTAAAACGTATAAGCTTGCGAGGTGGATTTTTTAGCCTTCAATCGGCTTTACAGTCTATTAAAGAAGCAAACACGGGTTTTACAGCTGGGGTGGGGCTTGATTTTGGAAACAAAGCTTTAAACTTGGCACTGGTATTTCAACAACAAAATACCCAATACAATTTATTTGATCAAGGACTTACCGACAGTTATAATTTATTTGAAAACATAACCCAATTTGTGGTGAGCTATAACATCAAACTGTAAGGGTGCTGTTGTCCTTTCCAAACTTGGGATAATGTAGTATATTTGTAGCTTTATTTAGTGCTATGAAACTAGAAAAAATTATCACGCAAACAGCAGAACAAATTGGGGAAGATCACCATTCCACTTCGGCAGTTACTCCCCTTAGAGAAGATGCTTTTGAACGCAGTGATGAGGAAAAAATACTCTTAATCCAAGAAAAGGTTACAGATATCCTTGAAATCTTAGGAATGGATTTGAATGATGACAGCCTTAAAGGAACTCCCCTACGCGTGGCTAAAATGTATGTGAAAGAAATTTTTGGTGGCCTGCATCCCGATAAAATGCCAAAAGCCTCCACCTTTAAGAACAGCTATCGCTATGGTGAGATGTTGGTTGAAAAAAATATTACCCTCTATTCTACTTGCGAGCATCACCTGCTTCCTATAGTGGGCAAAGCCCATTTGGCATACATTTCAAACGGCTCTGTGGTGGGGCTTTCTAAAATGAACCGGATTGTTGAATATTATGCCAAAAGACCTCAGGTGCAAGAAAGACTCACCTTGCAAATTGTTCAAGAAATGCAACGCATCTTAAAAACAAAAGACGTTGCCTGCGTGATAGACGCCAAGCATTTATGTGTAAACTCCAGAGGAATAAATGATATTAGCAGTAGCACCGTGACCAGTGAGTTTGGAGGACAGTTTAAAAACCCAGAGCTCAAGCAAGAATTTCTTAAATATATCCAAATTGACACGGAATTTTAATGCGCTCTCAATTAAAAGTATTTAATTCCCTTAGCGGGCAAAAAGAAAGCTTCAAACCTCTTGCTCCTCCACATGTTGGTCTTTATGTTTGTGGCCCAACGGTCTACAGCAATGTGCATTTAGGGAATTGTAGAACATTTATTTCTTTTGATCTCATTTATCGATATTTGCTCCACTTGGGTTATAAGGTGCGTTATGTACGCAATATTACTGATGCTGGACATTTGGAAAATGATGCAGATGAGGGAGAGGATCGCATTTCCAAAAAAGCCCGCTTAGAAGCTATTGAACCTATGGAGGTGGTGCAACGATATACAGTAGATTTTCACAATATTTTAGCACAATTCAACACACTTCCCCCCAGCATTGAACCCACAGCCACAGGACATATTATTGAGCAAATCGAATTGATAAAAGTGCTATTAGAAAATGGTTTTGCGTATGAAGTCAATGGCTCTGTCTATTTTGATGTATTAAAATTTAATTCGGATTATAAGTACGGTATCCTAAGCAAGCGAAAAATTGAAGATTTAATACACAACACACGTGCCTTAGAAGGGCAAAGCGATAAAAAAAATCCCCAAGATTTTGCCTTATGGAAAAAAGCCGAGCCCGAACACATTATGCGTTGGCCCTCCCCATGGGGCGATGGGTTTCCAGGCTGGCATTTAGAATGTACAGTGATGAGCACTAAATATTTAGGTGAAAAGTT
>JBMYZB010000148.1:0-3734 GCA_049609945.1 Flavobacteriaceae bacterium | reverse complement strand
TGCACCATAAGCCTCACAGCAGAAGTATTAAAAAAATTACGCGATGGCGATCTCAATCCTATGATGGCTGTTATGGGCGGTCAAATAAAAATTGCCGGCGATATGGGGTTGGCCATGAAAATGCAATCCTTAATGGGTTAAATTTCTTTGAAATAGCCTGGCTTCTTAATCAATTTTTTACTTTTAGCTCCTATGTACAAAGCCGTTTGTTTTGGAGAAGTTCTGTTTGATTGTTTTCCCAACATTAAAAAGATAGGTGGAGCACCACTCAACGTGGCACTTCGGCTCCATTCATTAGGTTTTGACACAGACGTAATCAGCTGTGTTGGGCAAGATAAAGACGCACAAAATATAAAGACTTTCTTAAAACAAGAGGGCTTAACCACCAACCACATACAAACAAACGCTCAGCATCCCACTGGAACCGTGGCTGTGAGTCTAGATCATAATGGTAACGCTTCCTATGAAATTGTGCAGCCCGTGGCGTGGGATTTTATAGATTTAACACCCAATAATGCGGCCTTGGTTGAAATTGCCGACCTATTCGTTTTTGGGAGTTTGGTCGCTAGACAAAATCCTTCTAAACAAACCCTCACATCTCTTATTCAAAAGTCTCCTTTCAGTGTTTTTGATATCAACTTAAGACCCCCACATTTTGATTGGGCAACTCTCAAAGAGTTTATACAACTCAGCCATTTTATTAAGTGTAATGAAGAAGAACTCGCCTATTTGTTAGAGCACCTTAAGCATACAGAAACCACCTTAGAAAATCAATTACGTGCCTTGCTTAAAAGCACACATTGTGAAGGCATATGCGTAACGTTAGGAGCAGATGGTGCTGCCTTACTTTGGAAAGGGCAATTTTATAAACAAGCAGGTTTTCCAACTAACGTAGTTGATACGGTGGGAGCCGGCGATTCCTTTTTGGCCACTCTGCTTCACGGTCTTTTATCCAACCATAATCCACAAAGCAGTTTGCAAAAGGCCTGTGCCATGGGTGCCTTGGTGGCTTCCAAAAGTGGTGCTAATCCTACAATTAGCCCCAACGAACTGCTTAAATTCATTGATGATCAGTAGGTCTTAGTCATAAAAGTATAACCATTTGCTTTATTTGTCGTAACATGCTATTCTAAGCAATACTGTATGTTTGATTGAAAAGATCCATTGAAAGAAATTAGACAAGTTCAGTTGGTTGTTCTTTCAGATATCCATCTTGGCACCTACGGTTGCCAAGCGAAAGAACTTTTGCATTATTTAAAGTCTATTGATCCTGAAACCATTGTGCTAAATGGAGATATTATAGATATCTGGCAATTTAACAAACGTTATTGGCCTAAAACCCATATGAAGGTGATAAAACACTTTATGAAATGGATTCAGCAGGGAAAAACCATCTATTATTTAACTGGAAATCACGATGAAATGTTACGGAAATTTGTGGGTTTTGAATTAAACAATTTTAAAATCTTAAATAAAAAAGTGCTGGCGTTGGATGGAAAAAAGGCTTGGTTCTTTCACGGAGATGTTTTTGATGTGACCATGCAATATTCAAAATGGCTAACCCGACTCGGTAGTATTGGCTATGACACCTTAATCATGCTCAATAGCTTTATAAATTTGATGCTAGAGCGTCTAGGCAAAGACAAGTTTTCATTTTCAAAAATGATTAAGAATAAGGTGAAAGGGGCTGTAAAATACATCAATAAATTTGAAGAAATTGCCGTGGGTATAGCAGCAGAAAATGGGTTTAAATATGTGGTTTGTGGTCATATTCACCACCCTAATAAAACCACCTATAAAGTAAAAAAAAAGAACGTGGTTTATCTCAACTCAGGCGATTGGATTGAAAACCTTTCAGCCCTAGAATACCATAATAAAAAATGGCAAATTTATTGGCATCAAAGAAATAATGAAGTGGATATGGATCCCAAAATGGAGGTGGAAGACAAATCCAATAAAGAACTTTTTAATGAAATGTTGGTGGAATTCAACTTAATGAAAAAACAGGTATGAAAATTTTATATGGCATTCAATCTACCGGTAACGGCCACTTGAGCCGTGCGAAAGAAATCATTCCCCATCTCTTGAAACGAGTGCAAGTGGATGTGGTGTTGAGTGGGCCCAAAAACCAACTACGCATTGACTTTCCCATACAGGAACATTACAGCGGTTTTACTTTTTATTATAATAAGAACGGAAGTATTAATTGGCTTAAGACACTGCTAAGAAACAATCCCATTCAATTTATTGTGGATGTGATCAACTGTCCTGTGCAACACTATGATTTAGTCATAAATGACTTTGAACCCATTACTGCATGGGCATGCTTTTTTAAACGGAAACGATGCATTGCGCTAAGCAACCAATATGCTTTGAGTTTAAAAAATGCACCTAAACAACCACGGTTTGGTTTTCTTTCAATAGTGAAATATCTGGCTCCCGCTTCTGAAGGATATGGCTTCCATTTTAAAAAATTTGACAAACGTGTTTTTTTACCCATCATCCGATCACAAGTAAGAGCGCTGAAACCCTCAAAAGGAAATCACATTGTGGTGTATTTACCGGCTTTTGGCATCCCAAAACTAGAATCAATTCTAACGCGCTTTGAATCTACACAATGGCATGTATATACCCCATTTTTAGCGGCCCCTTTTCAATCAAAAAACGTGTCTTTCTTTCCCATTGACGAAGGGTCTTTTTTACAAGATTTGGCACAGTGCAAGGGGGTAATGACCGCAGCAGGATTTACAACCACCGCTGAAGCTCTTTTTCTTAAAAAACCACTTTTGGTTGTTCCTTTAAAATCGCAAATTGAACAACTTTTTAATGCAGCCGTACTGAAATCGATGGGCGTTACCGTTATTAAAAACCTCAAGCAAAAGAACCTTAATAAAGTGGCTCAATGGCTTGAAAAAGGAGATACTGTTTTGGTATCATTCCCCGATGAAACCCAAAAATTGGTAGATCGATTGCTTTTAGATTATATCAAAGGACAACTAATCCTCGATCAGCTTTAATCAGACGGAACAACTCATGTCTGCTCCACAGCACAGAGGCGATTTTATCTTTCCCTCACAATTACGACAAATAGAGATTTGAACGGTGGTGCCATCTTCTAGGGTAAGGTGGTCATTTTCTAAAGGGACATTGCACTTCGCACAAGTAGCGTTTACTGACATCCCGCATTGCGAACATTCATAAGTAGCCATACTATTTCGATTTGATTATTAACTTTTTTTTTTGAACACTAAAATTACAGAAACCCCCAACCATATCCAAGGAGAAACATGTAAAATCAGATCAAAATAATCCATAGCCTGCATGCCGTTTGCTCCACCAGCAACCCATCTGAGTTTACCAACAATGTGAGGTTCAGGCACAAAGGGTGCCAAACCTAAAGTTAAGCTAGTCAAAAGGGGCATAATTAATTGTTTCATTAAGGTTGGTTGTTTAGAGCCTTTAAAGGTAATGGAATACGTTGTTTCGTTTTTTTATTATGAGGCATTTGCGCCTTAACCTTTTGTAAATGTCCATCTAATATGAGAGCCAAATCCTTGGCTTTTTGAAGCTGTTCGGTAAATACATTTTGTTTTTCCTCAATGTCTTCCTTAAGGTTGTAAAGTTCAAAATGTTGGTCAAGATGGAAATAAATTAATTTCCAGTCACCCTCACGCACAGCACTATAACTACCAATACCGTGGCCTTCTGGACCCCATTCGTTTGGATAGTGCCAG
>JBMYZB010000147.1:0-3790 GCA_049609945.1 Flavobacteriaceae bacterium | reverse complement strand
TGCTCCTACTAGATTAATGTTCAAAACATCTATAAAGTGTTTTAAATCATAATCTTCTATGCCACAATTTGACGGACCAACAATACCAACTGTATTAATTAATATGTCTATTTTAGGATGTGAATTTGCTATTTTATCTATGCATCCATTAACTTTTTTTTCATCAGTAATATCAAAATTATAAGCCTCTACATCCCCCCCTTCATTTACAATTTCTTGTTGTACTTGTAGAACTTCGTCTTTGAGAATATCCACGATAATGAGCTTGGCTCCTTCTTTGGATAATCTACTGGCAATAGCTTTTCCAATGCCTCGTCCAGCTCCAAAGACAATGGCAATTTGATCTTTAAACCTCATCACTATTTAAAAATATTTAATTTCGGATTCTGTCCAATTTTGATTATACAATATACTAAATTTAATTGCACACCCTAAGTTAATTCCTTAAGAGCTTAACCCGTACATCAGTTGCTCTTTTACGTTTTGTTTTTTAAAATTTCAACTAGAGTTTTTATGTGTAGTAGATCTTCGTACCAATATACTTATAAAAGCTATTGAATTAAACAGAACGAATGAAGCGCTTAAATGAATAAAAAAACCTCACGATATAGGTGAGGTTGAAGTGGTGGGCGCGAAGGGATTCGAACCCCTGACCCCTTGGGTGTAAACCAAGTGCTCTGAACCAACTGAGCTACGCGCCCCAAAAGTGGTTGCAAATATAGTAGCGTTTTTTCTATTTGCAAATAATTTTAAAGCAATTCATAAAACCTCAGCCACCACAAAAGTACTTCCCCCAATAAAAATCAAATCTGAGGCTTGGGCTTTTTGTTGGGCCGCACAAAAGGCTTCTCTTACACTAGTGTATGCTGTGTAGTTTCGATTCCACATTTTCAACACTCGTGCCATTTCTTCAACTGTAAGAGCTCTTGGGTTTTGGGCAGCACAGAGATAAAATTTAGCTTCAGCCGGAAAAAAAGAAAGTAATTCTTCCGGATTTTTTTCTTGCACAAAACCCAATACCACATGCAATTGATCAAAGCGTTGTTTTATCAACTGCTTCACCACAGCACGCAAACCTTCTTTGTTATGAGCCACATCGGCAATGCACAATGGTGAATCACTCATAATCTGCCATCGCCCTAGAAGACCCGTATTTTTAATTACGTTTTTCAGCCCCTCTTTAAGTTGTTTTTCACTCACTTTAAATTGTGGTAAAAGATGAAATGCCGCTTGAACTAAGCGAATATTTTCTCTCTGATAAGCCCCCAAAAGATCGGTTTTATGAAGAGACTTGATGATTTCTTTAGACCAAAAAAGAGGTGCCTTTTGTTGCTGAGCTATGGCTTCAAAAATGGCTTGGGTTTCAGAGTCTTTTTCACCGATGACCACAGTGGTTTTGGGTTTAATAATCCCTGCTTTTTCTTTAGCAATGGCAGCACGTGTATTCCCTAAAAATTGTGTGTGATCCAAACCAATATTGGTAATTATGCTTAAAAGGGGTTGAATGATATTGGTCGCATCCAACCTTCCTCCCAACCCCACTTCAATAATCGCTACCTCCACTTGATGGTTGGCAAATCGATCAAAAGCCATGGCCACTGTCATTTCAAAAAAAGAATGATGCGCCGTTTCAAAGTAGGTTTTATGACGGTTTACAAATTGAACGATCTCGCTTTGATGAATAGGTTTACCGTCAATTCGAATGCGCTCACTAAAATCTTTTAGATGGGGAGAAGTATATAAACCCACCTTGTAACCTGACTGCTGTAATACCGAAGCTAGCATATGGGAAGTAGAACCCTTACCATTGGTTCCGGCCACATGTATAGATTGAAATTGCCGTTGTGGATTCCCCAAATAAGAGGCAAGAGTAGAAATGCCATCAAAACCAGGGCGATAGGCACTGGGTCCAGTACGCTGGTACATCGGCAAGCGTTGGAGGAGCCAAGTGAGTGTTTCTTGGTAAGTTTTCAAGGTTTATTCTCCTAATTTGAATTGAATAACTACAAATCCAATTTGTCTTTTTGGAGCATTTGTATCGGCGTGCCACTTGTGCATTTGAGCTGTTTTTTTTGCCGGCTCTAAAAGACACGGATGGGTATTCGTACTTCCTTTCACTCCTGGCTCTGCTTGAATAACATCACCGTTTTGATTCACTGTAATACGAACCACCACGGTGCCTTCTTGATTGCATTCTTGAACCACTTTCCCACCATTCTGTAAGCTTCGTCCATTCAAGCCATAACGCGTTCCTTCTCCGCCCAAACCTTCTTGACTATAATAGCTGCTGGCATAAGGGTTTCCATTAGGCTTTCCTTGGTCACCAGGAGAATCTTCTATACCCTCACCAGAAATGTTTTCCCCGGGTGTAGGCTTTTCACTTTGAATTAAGTTAGAAACCAAATTTTTTGTGGCTTCTGAAATTTTAGGTTTAGGAGGCTTTTGTTCTTCCACTGGAGTATCCTTTTTTACCTTTTGCTTTTGCTCTGGTATTTTTTCTTTTTGTGATAAAGGCACTTCACTTTCTTTTTCTGACAAGACTTCTTCACTAATGGGTGTTGTTGTTTCTTGGGGTGGAGGAGGAGTTGTTTGTTCTTGTAGCTCTTCTTGTGTTTGTTGTACAGGGATAGGTTTTGTGGCAGGGGGCACAACTGTTTGTGTGGTGCCTTGTCCTGCATTTGTCACTCCAAAATTCACTTCCATACCAAAGCTAATAGGAGGATCTAAATAGCGGAGTCCTAATACAAAAAAGAGCAATAGAAGTAACAAGCCAGTAAGTCCGGTGAGCAGGGCTGCCTTTTTTTTCTCTGGCGTATTTAGAATTTTCATATCTCACCCATTTTATTGTGCATCAACAGCCAGCACAATTTTAATGCCATTTCGATTTGAAATATTCATTACATAAACCACATCGTCTAAAGGCACATTTTTGTCTGCTCTTAAAATTACAGAGGGTGCGCTTAAAGACTGCATCTGTTGAAGTAAGCTTTGCTCTAAATTCTTTTTTGGAATGGGTTGATCGTCAATATAAAAACGATGTGAGGTTTTTATGGAAACCGAAACTGTATTTCTATTTTCAGATTTTCCTTCGGCTTGAGGTAACTTAACATCTATGGTATTTAATTGCTTGGCTAAGGTGGAAGCTATCATAAAAAAGATCAACAATAGAAAGACCACATCAGTCATAGATGACATATTGAATTCGGGCTTAATTTTATTTCTTCCGCTGAGTTGCATGCTTATGCTGGTTCGTTCAAAAGGTCTAAGAATTCTAGGCTTGTGGCCTCCATTTGATATACCACTTTGTTTGTTTTAACCACCAAGTGGTTGTAAGTAATGTAGCCCAAAATACCCACAATAAGCCCGGCCACAGTGGTGGTCATTGCGGTGTAAAGCCCATCGGCTAAGAGTTGCATATCAATGTTTCCGCCAGCATTTGAAATTTCAAAAATTGATAAGATCATTCCAATTACAGTGCCCAAAAATCCTAACATGGGCGCAGCCCCTGCAATGGTGGCCAAAATACTTACATTCTTTTCGAGCTTGTAAATCTCTAATCGCCCTGCGTTTTCAATTGTGGTATTAATGTCTTCTAAAGGACGACCAATTCTACTTAGTCCTTTTGATATTAATCTGGCTACAGGCTTGTTTTCAGAAAGGCAAATTTGTTGTGCATTATCAATTTTTCCATTCAGCACATAAGTCCTGATTTGAGACATAAAATTGGGAGTTATTCTTACGGCAGCTCGAATGGTAAATAGGCGTTCAAAATAAATATAAACAACCACCA
>JBMYZB010000146.1:0-3877 GCA_049609945.1 Flavobacteriaceae bacterium | reverse complement strand
TGTGTCTGTGTGTGTGTGGGTTTTTTTTTTCTTTTTGTTGTATAATTTACGTAATAAAATGATGGTTTTGTCTGGGATGACATAGATTTCTAAGGCTTTCCAGATTAAATTTCTTTTCATCAAAATGACCATCATTGCTGTATAGATAAGCAATACCCCCGCTCATCCCAGCAGCAAAATTACGGCCAAAGTCACCTAAAACAACAGCAACACCTCCTGTCATATATTCACATCCGTGATCTCCAATACCCTCTACTACAGCTGTGGCACCAGAGTTGCGCACGCAAAAACGTTCGCCGGCAATACCGTTGATATAAGCTTCTCCGGCTGTTGCACCATATAGAGCCACATTGCCCACAATGATATTCTCTTCGGGCACAAAAGTTGCTTTTTCCGGAACCTGTGCAATAATTTTAGCACCAGACAGGCCTTTGCCAAAATAGTCATTGGCAGTACCTATCACTTTCATAAACAAACCATGTGTGGCAAAAGCGCCAAAGCTTTGCCCAGCAGTTCCGTTAAATGTAATGCTCAATGTGTTCTCTGGTAAACCAGCAGCACCATGCAATTTTGAAATTTCATTACTCACAATGGCACCAACGGTGCGGTCGGTATTTTTAATTCTAAATCCCAAGTGTTGATTTTCTTTTCTATAAACAGCTGGATGAGCTTGTTCTAGGATTTGGAAATCCAACACGTGTTTTAAACCGTGGTCTTGTTGGCGTGTATTATACACCTGAACAAAATCTGGTACTTCAGGTTTATATAATATTTTTGAGAGATCAATGCCTTGGGCTTTGAAGTGCGAGATGGCTTTTTTCATGTTGAGTTTTTGGGATTGCCCCACCATTTCATCCACCGTTCTAAATCCTAAGTCGGCCATAATTTGTCGTAATTCTTCTGCCACAAAATACATGTAGTTAATTACGTGTTCTGGTTTCCCCTTAAAGTTTTTACGCAGTTCAGGGTCTTGGGTAGCAATGCCAACAGGGCACGTATTTAGGTGACAAGCTCGCATCATAATACAGCCAGAAGCAATAAGAGGTGCAGTAGAAAAGCCAAATTCTTCAGCACCCAGCAGACAAGCTATGGCCACATCTCGTCCGGTTTTCATTTGACCATCACATTCTAAAACAATGCGGCTTCTCAAGTCGTTGAGCACTAGGGTTTGTTGGGCTTCTGCAATGCCCAGTTCCCATGGTAAGCCAGCGTGTTTAAGAGAGGTGAGGGGAGAAGCTCCAGTGCCTCCATCATAACCCGAAATGAGAATCACATCGGCTTTGGCTTTGGCCACTCCAGCTGCAATGGTGCCAACACCCACTTCAGAAACGAGTTTAACGTTGATGCGTGCCTCGCGATTGGCGTTTTTAAGGTCATAAATGAGTTGGGCTAAATCTTCGATGGAATATATATCGTGGTGAGGAGGAGGTGATATTAAGCCCACATAAGGGGTTGAATTGCGCACTGAGGCAATGTATGGATTCACCTTTGGTCCGGGCAACTGTCCACCTTCACCGGGTTTTGCTCCTTGGGCCATTTTAATTTGAATTTCTTTGGCTGAACTTAAATAATGGCTAGACACCCCAAAGCGTCCGGAAGCAACTTGTTTAATGGCACTGTTTTTCCAGTTTCCATCCATATCGGGTTGAAAGCGTTTGGGGTCTTCTCCTCCCTCCCCAGAGTTGCTTTTACCTCCAATACGATTCATGGCAATGGCCAAATTTTCGTGTGCTTCCTGACTAATGGATCCCAACGACATGGCACCTGTTTTAAAACGTTTTACAATCGCCGTCCAGGGCTCCACCTGGTCTATTGGAATGGGATCAAAACTCGAAAATTCAAATAGGCCCCTTAGGGTCATTAATTTTTTATTTTGTTCATTCACCATTTTGGCAAAGGTGTCATAACTTTCAGCCTTATTTTGTCGAACAGCTTGTTGTAAATGAGCCACAGTATGTGGGTTTACTGCATGTGCTTCTCCATCTCTGCGCCATCGATAATCACCACCAATTTCTAAGGCCATACCTAGGTTTGATTCATGCAAATAGGCTTTGCTATGGCGTTGTGTAATTTCTTTCTCAATTTCATATAGTCCCACACCTTCTATTCTTGTGGCAGTGTCACAGAAAAATCGATCAATAAATTTTTGTGAAAGTCCAAGCGCTTCAAAAATTTGAGCTCCTCTGTATGAATGTAAGGTAGAAATACCAATTTTATTCATCACTTTAACAATGCCTTTAGCAATTGCCTTATTGAAATTACTGATGGCTTTTTCAGCCGAAAGGTTTAGGCCTTCGGTTTCTGTTTGGTTTTTGATTACTTCGTTAACTAAATAAGGATTAATTGCACTAGCACCATAGCCAAAAAGTAAGGCAAAATGATGAGGTTCTCTAGGTTCTGCCGATTCTATCAAGATACCAAAACGAGAACGTTTACCAATTCGTTTAAGGGCATTGTGTGTATGGGCACAAGCCAAAAGCATGGGGATGGGAGCCATGGAAGGAGATACACCTCTGTCGGATAAAATAACAATGTTAGCTCCTTCATCAACCGCTTTTTCAATGCGCTTTATCATTTCCTCCAGAGCACTTTCAAGCCCATTTAAGCCTGTTTGAACTTCATAAAGTGTTCTTATAGAAACCGTTTTAAAATTCGGATTTTTTATGGCTTTGATCTTGTCCAAATCTTCATTTGATATGACCGGGTTTTGGATGTGAAGTTTTTTAGCGTGGTTGGCCGTAATATCAAAAATATTGAAGTCACTTCCTAAAGAAAGGCTAGTATCAGTAACAATTTCTTCACGGATACCGTCTAAGGGTGGGTTGGTCACTTGGGCAAAGAGTTGTTTAAAATAGTTGTACAACAATTGCGGTCTATCAGATAAAACGGCTAGGGGTGTATCTGTACCCATAGAGCCAATGGCCTCTTTGGCATCTACTACCATGGGTTTAATAATGGTTTTTAAGTCCTCTTGTGTGTAGCCAAAAATGCGTAAGCGTGTTTCAAAACCCTCTTGTTCTTCTGGGGTTTTATTGCCAGTGTAGGGCACATCTTTAAGGCGGAGTAAATTGTCTTTCACCCATTTTTTATAGGGTCTTTTAGTTGTGATTTTTTTTTTGATCTCTTCATCTTCCACGATCCTTCCCTCATCCATATTTACCAAAAACATACGCCCAGGCTCCAAACGACCGTGACGTTCAATGTTTTCTGGGGCAAGGTCTAGAACTCCGGTTTCAGAAGACATCACCACATAACCGTCTTTAGTAACGGAATAACGTGAAGGGCGTAGCCCATTACGGTCTAGAAGTGCACCAATGTATTTACCATCGGTAAATGGTATAGAGGCTGGACCATCCCAAGGCTCCATAATACAAGCATTGAATTCATAAAAAGCTTTTTTGTCATCATCCATGGATTGGTGTCTTTCCCAAGCTTCGGGCACCATCATCATCATAACTTCAGGTAGAGAACGTCCAGTGGCTAAAAGGAGTTCAACTGCCATGTCCATAGACGCAGAGTCTGATTTTTTAGGTAGGATGATCGGTAGGATATTTTTTATGTCTTCGCCAAAAAGATCGCTTTTGAGTAGTTCTTCTCGCGCCTGCATACGGCTGTAATTTCCTCTGAAGGTATTAATTTCACCATTATGACACATATAGCGAAAAGGTTGGGCCAAGTCCCAAGTGGGGAAGGTGTTTGTGGAAAAACGCTGATGGACTAAAGCTAGTCGAGTTACAACGGCCGGGTTGGAGAGGTCTAAATAATAATTTTTTATGTCTTCAGGTATAAGTAGGCCTTTATAAATGAGTGTGTGGGTAGAGAGGCTGGGTAAGTAAAAATAGGAAGCTTCCGAAAGTTTGGAGGAGGCAATGGTGTG
>JBMYZB010000145.1:0-4037 GCA_049609945.1 Flavobacteriaceae bacterium | reverse complement strand
TGAAAGAGAAACCTACTCCTTAAAAAAACAACTGCAAAACAGTGACTCTGGGATTATTGCCGAACATAAAAGAAGATCACCTTCCAAACCGGTGATTAACCAAAGCATTGCCCTAGAAACGGTGGTTCAAGGTTATGAAAAGGCAGGGGTTTGTGGCATGTCTATCCTCACCGACACCCATTTCTTTGGAGGAGCTTTAGAGGATTTAACTGCAACACGTGCCCTATGTAAAACACCCTTGTTACGCAAAGATTTTATCATAGACGAATACCAACTTATAGAAGCCAAAGCACACGGAGCCGATGTAATTTTATTGATTGCGGCTGCGCTAAACAGAAAAGAAATACAAACCCTTTCCACCAAAGCCAAAGGATTGGGTTTAGAAGTACTTTTAGAAGTACACAACCAAGAAGAACTTGAAAAAGCCCTGATGCCCTCCCTCGACCTTTTGGGCGTAAACAATCGGAATCTAAAAACCTTTGAAGTGTCTATTGACACTAGCCTCGAACTAGCAAGCAAAATTCCGGACCAATTCCTTAAAGTTTCCGAGAGCGGCATTAGTAGCATAGCGTCTATTACCATCCTCCGCAACAAAGGGTATCGTGGATTTTTGATAGGCGAACATTTTATGAAAACGGAAAATCCCGGAGCCGCTGCTGCTGATTTTATTAAAACCATAGAAAAATGAAGTTAAAAATTTGTGGTATGCGTGATCCTCAAAATATTGCCCAAATTGCGGCACTTGAGCCTGACTATCTAGGGTTTATCTTCTATGCTCCCTCCCCACGCTATGTAGAAAAAGAAAGCCCAGCCGTGCCCCAACCGATCAAAAAAGTGGGCGTTTTTGTGAATGCTTCCATAGACCATCTATTGGATTGCATTAAACAACACCACCTCCAAGCTGTGCAATTGCATGGCGAAGAAAATCCAGCTTATTGCAATGAAATAAAGAAAACAGGCATTGAAGTGATCAAAGCTTTTGCCGTGGGAATCCATTTTGAGTTTGATCAATTAAATCCTTATCTAAATGGCTGTGACTTTTTTCTGTTTGACACCCAATCAGAACTCAAAGGCGGCTCAGGGAAAAAATTTGACTGGACCCTCTTACATGATTATCCCTTTCAAAAACCCTTTTTCTTAAGTGGTGGCATTGGCCCCAATGATATTGATGCAATTAAAGCGTTAAAAAAAACAAACCTACCCCTTTATGCTTTGGATGTAAATAGTAAATTTGAAACCGCTCCGGCACTCAAAAATAACAGTGCTTTAAGCATTTTTAAAAAAGAATTGAATGACATATAACGTTGATGAAAAAGGATATTATGGCGACTTTGGTGGTGCCTTTATTCCCGAAATGCTCTATCCTAATGTAGATGAATTGAGACAAAACTATTTGAGCATTACAGCTCAAGAAGATTTTCAAAAAGAATTTGATCAGTTGTTGTGCAACTATGTGGGGCGCCCAACTCCCCTGTATTTTGCGGAAAGACTCTCAGCCAAATACAACACAAAAATCTATCTCAAAAGAGAAGACCTCTGCCACACCGGTGCCCATAAAGTGAACAACACCATTGGACAAATTTTATTAGCTAAACGCCTTGGAAAAAACCGCATTATTGCCGAAACCGGAGCCGGCCAACACGGTGTGGCCACAGCCACCGTTTGCGCCCTCATGGGCATTCAATGTGTGGTTTATATGGGTGCTCTAGACATACAGCGGCAAGCGCCCAATGTGGCTCGAATGAAAATGTTGGGAGCCGAAGTGCGCCCCGCACAGTCGGGCAGCAAAACACTAAAAGATGCTACTAACGAAGCCATCCGAGACTGGATTAACAATCCCGTGGACACCCACTATATCATCGGTTCTGTGGTAGGACCACATCCCTATCCCGATATGGTGGCTCGTTTTCAGTCAGTGATCAGTAAAGAGACTAAAACCCAATTACAAACTGCAGAGGGCAGAGACTATCCCGATTATGTAATTGCTTGTGTAGGTGGTGGCAGCAACGCTGCTGGATTGTATTATCATTATTTAGACGACCCCCGTGTCCACATCATTGCGGTGGAAGCTGCCGGAAAAGGAATTGATTCTGGTGAAAGTGCAGCCACTTCTGCCCTAGGAAAAGAGGGTATCATACACGGTAGTAAAACCTTATTGATGCAGACCCCCGATGGACAAATTACGGAACCTTATTCCATTTCTGCCGGATTAGATTATCCTGGCGTAGGTCCGATGCATGCGCATCTGTTTCGATCTAAAAGAGCAGAATTTGTCTCTATTCCAGATCAAGAGGCTATGGATTGGGGCCTCACTCTATCCCAATTGGAAGGGATTATTCCGGCCATAGAAACCGCCCATGCTTTTGCCGCTTTAGACCACAAAAAATTTGGCGAAGAAGAGATTTTGGTATTTAATTGTTCTGGGCGTGGAGATAAAGATTTACAGACCTATATAGACTATTTTAAATTATAAATGAATCGTATTGCACAAGCCTTTCAGCAAGACAAAAAATTGCTGTCCATCTATTTTTCTGCCGGTCATCCGCAGTTGGAAGACACCGTGCCTATCTTAAAAAACCTTCAGGCTGCTGGCGTTGACCTCATCGAAATTGGACTCCCCTTTTCAGATCCTTTGGCCGATGGACCCACCATTCAGGAAAGCTCCTCCAAAGCCCTTAAAAATGGCATGACCACAGAAGTGCTCTTTGAACTGTTACAAGGAGTTCGCCAACACATTCATATCCCGCTTATCATCATGGGGTATTTTAATCCCATGATGCAATATGGGGTAGAACTTTTTTGTCAACGCTGCCAGGATGTGGGCATAGACGGACTCATTATTCCTGACCTGCCCGTGGATGTATATCATGAACACTACCAAAAACTATTTGAACAATATGGCCTTTACAATATGTTTTTGATCACCCCACAAACCTCCGATAAACGCATTCGTTTTATTGATGAGGTCTCAAAAGGGTTTATTTATATGGTAAGTAGTGCCAGTGTTACGGGAGCCCAAAACAGTTTTGGCAATGCACAAACAGACTACTTTAAACGCATTGCCTCCATGCAACTCAAAACCCCCACCATTGTTGGGTTTGGAATTAGCAACCAAGAAACCTTTAAAGCGGCTACAACACACGCCGATGGCGCCATTATTGGTTCAGCGTTTATCAAATTTCTAGAGCAAGAAGGCGTTGGAAAAATCGAGGAATTTATTGCCCAGCTTAGGGACTAACAGACCGAGATAAAATTGGCTCCCGAAATACTTACTCCACCTGAGCGTAATCGATCTGCTAATTTATCTTCTATGCTTCTTACTACATTAATGTATCCCTTTTTGATGATTAGGTTTTGTAATGTACGGGTACATCAATACCTTGGCTTCATCTCGACACCTCGACTTCATCTCGACACCTCGACAAGCTCGATGTCCAGTGCTCCCTCGGGGTTCGTTATTCTTTATTCGATATTCACCACTGCCTATCTTACTTTTAAGGTCGCACCGCTTCTCGGTTCACGGTCACTTTTTCCAAAATCAGTTGCAGCATTTTTAAGATGGCATCTTGGTTTTCAATGGTGGCTCCGGCCTGTGAGGTGGTTACGGTGTTCGTAACTGTTAGGGTTTGGGCACTGCCCGAAAGGGCTTGCGCCACCACGGCCGACTGCGCCAATCGGCAACCAAGCGTTGTCACCAGCATCCCAAATCATGAGTTGGTTTTGGGCACTGTCATAATATAAGTCGCCCATATCGGGTTGGGTTGGGGGAGCATCTGTATAAATTTGTCGGTCTTCCACATCTTGCCAAACCTTATGATCAGATAGTCGACCCGTAATTTTATCTTCTTCGAAATAATAAAATTGTAACATTTGGGCATCGGTGTTGAAAATCATTATTCCTATGGGTGCACCTTGATCAAAAGCAGCATCACGCTCGGCATTGCTCATACGAGGCAACAACAAGGCTTTGTCTTTGCTTTCTAATTCCAGTAAAGCATAAGGGGAAACGTCTTCGTAATTATCACCAATTTTGACCT
>JBMYZB010000144.1:0-4086 GCA_049609945.1 Flavobacteriaceae bacterium | reverse complement strand
TAACGTTAACGAAATGAAAAAAACAGAATGATTGATTTTAAATTAAAATATTCCCAAATCACAACCCTACTTTGTGTTTTTCTAAGCTTTTCTTTAGTGTATGCTCAAGAAATTCCCTGGGAGCCTCTATTTAACGGTAATGACTTCTCAAATTTTGAACAATTGAATGGAGATGCTGAATACCGAATTGAAAACGGAGAGATGGTAGGTGTATCGAGGGCTAAAACTCCCAATAGTTTTATGGCCACAAAAAAGAAATACAGTGACTTTATCCTTGAATTTGAAGTCAAAGTGGATTTCGGCCTTAACTCAGGAGTTCAATTTCGGAGCAACAGTTTTCCTGATTTCAAAAAAGGAAGAGTTCACGGCTATCAGTGTGAAATTGAAACAAGCCCAAGAAAATGGGCAGGAGGGGTTTATGACGAGGCTCGAAACGGGTGGCTTTATCCGCTTACACTTAATCCTACCGGTCAAAAGGCTTTTATTACCGGGCAATGGAATCACTATCGAATTGAGGCCATCGGAAACACGATCAGAACCTATGTGAATGGTATACAATGTGCCAATTTAGTTGATCCTACCACTGCTCAAGGATTTATTGCCTTTCAAGTGCACAGTATCGGTAAGGCAGAAGATGAAGGAAAAAAAGTGCGTTGGAAAAATATTAAAATTTTAACCACCAACTTGGAAGCACATCGAAATCCGGTGTATGACTATGCTCCTGAGGTTAGTAACTTAATGAATACCCTAACCGAAAATGAAAAAAGAAAAGGCTGGCGCTTGTTGTGGGATGGAAAAACCACTAACGGATGGCGAGGTGCAAAAATGGATGGTTTTCCTGAAAAAGGATGGGAAATAAATGAAGGGATCATAAAAGTATTGGGTTCTGATGGAGGAGAATCTTCTAATGGAGGGGATATTGTTACCACTTCAGAGTTTTCGAATTTTGAATTGAGCGTTGATTTCAAGATAACTCCAGGAGCCAATTCGGGTATCAAATATTTTGTTGATACAGCCTTAAATAGAGGCACTGGTTCGGCCATCGGTTTAGAATTTCAAGTTTTAGACGACCGAAAACATCCAGATGCCAAGCAAGGTAAAAACGGAAACCGCACAGTGGGTTCCCTTTATGATCTTATCCGTGCTGAAAATTTGACCACCGGTGGGAGAGGAAAAAATTTTAAAGGGACTAATGCCTGGAACAATGCTCGCATTGTGGTAAAAGACGGGAAGGTGGAACACTGGCTCAATCACGTAAAAGTGGTAGAATTTGATCGCTTTAGTCAAACCTTTAAGGCTTTAGTAGAAAAAAGTAAATACGAAAAGTGGGATAACTTTGGTCGCCAGCCCGCAGGCTTAATCTTGCTGCAAGATCATGGCGATGAAGTGGCCTTTAAAAACATTAAAATAAGAGAATTTTAAATCATAATATTATGGACAAAACAAGAAGAAATTTCATCAAAAAAACAACCCTTGCCACAAGCGGTCTGAGCTTTGGATTAGCCAGTGGATTAAGTGCACAAAGCTACCGGAAAGTAATGGGTGCCAATGACCGCGTTCGGGTGGGCATTGTGGGCTTTTCTAACCGTGCTAAAGGAGCGCTTATTCCTGCCTTTGTGGGGCATCAAAAAAACATGAATTTTGAAATTGTTGGCGTTTCAGACATTTGGAATCGACGACGGGAAGAAGGTGCAGCCTACATTAAAGAAAAAGCAGGCACAAAAGCCAAAGTGTGGCGCAACAATGAAGAAATGTATGAGGAAAATAAAATTGATGCGGTAATAATTTCTACGGCCGATTTTCAACACGCACTTCACACGGTGCAAGCCGCAAATGCTAAAAAAGATGCTTATGTTGAAAAGCCCTTTGCTGAAACCATGGAAGACGCCCGATTGGGAAAAAAAGCCGTGGAAGAATCAGGCATTATTTTTCAGATTGGATCGCAACGCCGAAGTGGTGCTAACTACCATGCCGCAAATAAATTTATAAATGATGGTAAGTTTGGCGATATTGTAATGGTAGAAATGAGTTGGAACGTTAACCAACCCGGCCGCTGGCGATTGCCTCAACTCACCAAAGAAATTAGAGAATCTGATACGGATTGGAAACGCTATTTGATGAATCGTCCTTATGAAGCTTGGGATCCTAGAAAATATTTAGAATACCGCCTTTTTTGGCCCTATTCCTCAGGTATTCCTGGTCAATGGATGTCTCATCAAATTGATACAGTACATTGGTTCTCCGGTTTAGACCATCCAAGAAGCGTGGCCGCCAACGGGGGTATTTATCTCTGGAAAGACGGGCGTAAAAACTTCGATACAATGACAGCCGTGTTTGATTATGGCGAAACCAATAATCCAGAAGATGGATTCCAAGTTGTGTATTCCTCTCGTTTTACAAATTCTGCCGGGGGCACTAAGGAAATATATTATTCTAACGGGGGTGAACTCAATTTGAAAACCAATAAAGTGTCTGCTAATGGTGGTCTTTCAAGAGGGCAGGCCAGACGTATGGGTATGGAACCCAACCAGCTAGAAGAGTATAATTTGGCCGACAGTGCTGTAAAAGTGGTTACGTCTGCCAACACAGGAGCAGATAATATGACCTCCATGCATATGCTAAACTGGATGGAATGTGTGCGCAGTAGAGCAAAAACCAACGGGCCCATAGAAGCGGGTTATAATCACTCAATTGCCAACATAATGACCACAGCGGCTCTTAGAACCGGCTTAAAATCTACTTTTGATGAGGCAAATCAAGAAGTTTTAGCTGGAGGTAAAGTGTTTAAATATTAATTTAATAAAGATGATGAAACCAATTTCCATTTTAATGTTAATTCTTACTCTGACATTGGGATGTAATCAATCCAACGCCAAAAAACAAGACGATGCGGCAATGCAAAAGTCGGACCAATCCATTCGCTTGGTACATGATGAAGCTAATTTAAAAGTTGATGTCTTTTTTGGTACAGATTTGTTTACAAGCTACCGCTATACGGATGCCTATTATAAACCCGTGCTCTACCCCTTGATCACGGCCAGTGGAAAATCATTAACCCGAGGATTCCCTATAGACCCCATGCCCGGTGAGCGTGTGGATCATCCACATCATGTGGGGCATTGGCTAAATTATGGTGATGTAAACGGTTTAGATTTTTGGAATCATTCAGATGCCATTCCAGCTGAAAAGAAAGACGGCTATGGAACCATTTTTCATAAATCAGTGAGCCTTAATGAAGCCAAGGCAGCTCTTTCAGTGGTGGCGGAATGGAAAGCACCCAATGGCACGGTGCTCATAGAAGAACACACCACCTTTACTTTTTCTGAATTAGACAACCACAGAATCATAGATCGTGAAACAACACTTCATGCCCAGACCGATGTGTCTTTAGCTGATAATAAAGAAGGATTTGTGGCTGTGCGTGTAACTCGTGCTTTGGAACACCCAAGTAAAAAACCGGAAATTTTCACGGATGCTAATGGTATTCCAAGTGAAGTAAAAGTGCTTAATAACGAGGGGGTTACTGGAAATTACTTAAGTTCAAATGGCATCACAGGAGAGGCGGTTTGGGGCACCCGCGGAGTGTGGATGGCACTTAATGGAACCCTTGACGGAGAGGCCGTTGCAATCACCATTTATGATCATCCTAACAATTTAGGATACCCCACCTACTGGCACGCGCGTGGTTATGGACTTTTTGCAGCCAACCCACTTGGACAAAAAGTATTCTCTAAAGGAGCCAATGAGTTGAATGCTGCCATTGCAGCCAATGAATCCCTTACATTCAAATATAGAATTGTGGTGAGCAATGGGGCAGCTATAGATAATATAGCAGCAGAACAGTTTAAATCCTTTTAAAATGAATTACAGAAAGATACTCTTTATACTCATTATAATAACCAGCCAGGGGCTTTCTGCTCAAGAAAAATTTAAAAAGCGGGATCTTATTTTTAACGGTAAAGATTTTAGCCATTGGGTAGAACCAGAGAATAACATTTGGTGGTCTATCAACAAAGAGGGGCATTTGTTGGCAAAAAGTGACCCCCAGAAAAAAGGATCAACCCTTTGGAGTGAAAATGAATTTGA
>JBMYZB010000143.1:0-4189 GCA_049609945.1 Flavobacteriaceae bacterium | reverse complement strand
TTTCAAGCACTCTTATATGGTTTTTTTATTGTTTTGATCTATATCTTGCTCAGTTTACCCTTTCATTTTATAGAAGCACTTAATCCTGAAATATTAAATACACTAGCCACCAATGTGTTACTTAATCTGGTCTTTTTTGGAGTATTTGTTTTCTTTGCTTTTTCCTTTTTTGGTTATTATGAATTAACCCTACCCACCACTTGGGGAAACAAAACCGACCAAAAAGCGGCGGTGCAAGGGGCTTTGGGTATCTTTTTTATGGCACTCACTTTGGCGATTGTATCCTTTTCTTGCACGGGTCCTATTTTAGGGTCTTTGTTGGCGGGCTCGCTAACGTTAGAGGGTGGTGCCTGGCAACTCACAGCAGGCATGACCGGTTTTGGTTTAGCGCTGGCCTTTCCTTTTGCTATGTTTGCGTTGTTTCCTAATGCCCTAAAAGTGCTCCCCAAATCAGGCGGCTGGATGACCACCTTTAAGGTGGTGCTGGGTTTTTTGGAGTTGGCTTTAGCTTTAAAGTTTCTTTCCAACGCTGATTTGGTTTCGCATTGGGGATTGTTAAAACGTGAAATTTTTATTGGTTTTTGGGTACTTTTAACCCTTGGGGCTTCTTTTTATCTCTTAGGCGTGTTTCGAAAAAAAGGATCTATGCGCCCCACCAAAGGGCGTGTAGCGGTGGGCGTGGCAGTCTTGTTTTTTGGGGTGTATTTGATCAACGGTTTGGTGTCAAAAGAAAATAAACTTACTCTTTTGAGCGGATTTCCACCCCCCACATTTTATAGTCTATATGCACAAGAAAGCGAATGCCCCTTGGGGTTGGATTGTCACAAATCCTATGCTGAAGGAGCCGCTATAGCCCACGCTCAAAACAAACCCCTCTTGTTAGATTTTACGGGATGGGCTTGTGTGAACTGTCGCCGAATGGAAGAAAAAGTGTGGGCCCTGCCCGATATTTATGCTCTATTAGAGACTGAAGTAATCCTCACCTCCCTCTATGTGGATGATCGTGCTTCCTTGCCAGAAAATGAACAGTTTAATATGCAACGCCCATCGGGTCGCATTAGCCCTATAAAAACGGTGGGACAGCAATGGGCCGCTTTTCAAAGTGTCAATTTTAATACCGCTTCTCAACCCTATTATGTATTGCTGCATCCCAACGGCATGCTTTTAAATGCCCCCATACAATATACAGATGCCAGCACCTTTAAACAATGGCTAACAGAAGGCTTGGAGGCCTATGCAAAGTTACCTAAGGTCAATGCACCAGCCTGGCTTCAAAATCCGTAAAGGGAACCACAGAACGTTTTTGTAACCAATGTGCCTCTTGCTCGGGAGAAACAACCAAGGGCATGCGCAATTTGCTGTTGTTTTTTATTGCATTTTTTGCATTGAAAGCGTTGTGTTCCATTTAAAGTTTTTCCAACTTTAATAGTGCTACCCCTACAAAACCTACATTTAAAAACGACCTCCTCCTCATCTGAAACATAAAGGGGTTGACTTTGTGAATTAAAAAGGTTTAAGCGATTTTTTTTAGCCCGTAGGTTATCATTGTTAATCAGATTGATGTGTTAAAGTCTTTTAAAAAGACCCTATTTTAGGGCGATTTCAACGGTTTGTTATAAAAAACCCCTTGTTTGATACATTACCTGCAGGTTGCAGTAAGAAAAAAAAGATGTGAAGAGGCAAAGAAAGTCCCCTCTAAAAAGAGGGGATTTAGGGGTGTGTTAAAAAATCAATTTTGTTTCTCTTTAAACACGATGGAAACGATTCTAATCAATGTCTTTATACTTCCTTATACACCGCATCAAAGGGAATACGAAAGCGTTCGCCATAGACGCCTTCTTTTTTACGGATACCACAGCCCAAGATCATACTGATTTGTGCGGCGGCGGGGAGATTTAGAATTTCTTTGGCCCGTTTTGAGTCAAAACCTTCCATGGGGCAGGTGTCTAGGCCTTTGGCAGCCATGCTCAGCATAAAGGTTTGGGCGGCTAGGGCACAGCTTTTATGTCCCACCACGCGGAGGTCGGTGGCTCCCACCTCACGATAGGTAACCTTTGATAGCCCTCTAAGGGCCATTTTAAGCTTGGCCAATAGACCCCGAAAAAGGGCACGTCCGCTGTAGAGCTTCGGTAAAATATTTGTGTAATAGTTCAAAGCCGCCCTTACTTTTTTAGGGTCACTTTTATCTTCGTCAGACAATCTTTTTTCGATAAAATGCGCATTGGCTTGGGTGCGTTGTGGCCAAAGGTCTAAGCGCACCACAGCAACCACCAGGTGTTGGGCGGTTTTGGCAGCGGGTTGGTTAAAACAAGTGGCCGCCAGTTTTTGTTTTACTTCTGGAGAGTAGACATGATAAAATTCCCAGAGCTGTAAATTACTGCTGTTGGGTGCCAACACAGCCTCGGCAATACTGGCTTTTACGTCTTCTGCCTTTAAGGGTTTATCGGCATCAAAAACCCGCACCGATCGACGGTGTGCAATAGCTTCTGAAACGGTTTTTTCTTTCATCTATTTTACATTCTTTTTCGTTTCACAGTTTTTTTAGTAGCCATTTTAAAGTGGCATTGAGTTTAGGATAGGGGGCATAACGTTGCGGTATGTCAAACCAAAAACCTTTTTTGACCACGGGTTTTAAGTGTGTAAAGGTTTCAAAACTACAGGCGCCGTGATAAGCTCCCATACCACTAGCACCCACACCACCAAATGGAAGTTTATCATTAGTGAAATGTAATAACGTATCGTTCACCACGCCGCCACCAAAAGAGAACCGTTGCAGACAATAACGTACAAATTTTTTGTTTTTGCTAAACACATAAAAAGCCAATGGTTTGTCTATACCAAAAATGATATTCTCTAAGGTCTGTTTGTTTTCATAAGGCACTATCGGTAAAATGGGGCCAAAAATTTCTTCGGTCATCAGGGAGGAATCCAAGGTGGGGCTATCCACCAAAGTGGGTTCCATAAAAAGTTGCTCGGCATCAGACCTTCCTCCATACACCACTGTTTCCCCTTTCAACTGGTCGTTTAACTTTTTAAGGTGCTGGGCGTGTATAATTTTTCCATAGTCTTTAGATGTGGCAGCATCAGAGCCAAAAGCCTTTTCAATTTCCTTTTGTAAAGCGCTGATCAAGGCTTCTTTTTTGTAGGGAGGCACCAATACATAGTCTGGAGCAATGCAGGTTTGTCCGCAATTTAAAAACTTGCCCCACACAATGCGTTTAGCGGTGGCATGCAAGGGTGCGGTGTCATCCACAATGCAGGGACTTTTTCCACCCAATTCTAGAGTAGTGGGGGTGAGGTGAACGGAAGCAGCCTGGGCCACAATTTTACCCACTCGGGTGCTTCCTGTATAGAAAATATAATCCCATGGGAGTTGAAGCAGGCCTTGTGCTACTTGGGCATCACCTTCCACCACGGTCACCCATTCTTTGGGAAATACTTTTGTAATAATTTTTTGTATTACGGCATTGGTTTTAGGGGCCGCTTCGGAGGGTTTTAATACCACCGTGTTTCCAGCAGCCAACGCCCCCACCAAGGGAGTAAGTGCCAATTGAAAAGGATAATTCCAAGGGGAAATCATCAACACATTGCCAAAAGGCTCAGGAAGCAGATAGTCGCGGGAAGGAAAATTGGCCCAACTGCCAGGCACACGCTGGGGGGAAGCCCATTGCCTTAGATGTTTTATCTGTGTCTGAATTTCTTTTTGAACCAACATGATCTCACTTGTAAACGATTCAAAAGGAGATTTGCCTAAATCACCTTGGAGCACCTCAAAAATTTCTTTTTCATGAACAGCAATGGCTCGGCAAAAAGCGTTTAGTTTTTCCTTTCTTGCATTAATAGCCCGCGTGTGTCCGGCATGGAAAAAAGAGGCTTGTTTTTCTTTTATTGGAGCGAAGTTGGTTTGCAATTTTCTTTTTTAATTTTGAAGCAAATATAATTCAAAAAAATGGCCTTGCTTTTCTAAAGCGTATGAATATACCCAAAAATACAGATTAAGTTACTGATAATCAACAACAAAAATAAAATTTTAGGCCCTTGAATATAGTACCCTTTTCGGTGTCTCTTTTTTTCTAAAAGTATAAGGTATTATTTTCGTTAAACAAAATACACTATGGCACTCAATAAATACAGTAAAGCAGTCACCCAAGACCCCACACAACCGGCAGCTCAAGCCATGTTGCATGCC
>JBMYZB010000142.1:0-4330 GCA_049609945.1 Flavobacteriaceae bacterium | reverse complement strand
TTCTATCAACGTGGCCCGATGGCTACCGCAAATGTTTTATTATTTTTTTGCCTATAAAGCATTAAAAGAAAAAGGGGTGAAACTAGCCATTGCTGTACCCAGTGGTAATTTTGGCAACCTTTGCGCCGGCTTAATGGCCCAAAAAATGGGATTACCTATAGATCATTTTGTGGCTTGTACTAATATTAATGATACTGTTCCGGTATTTTTGGAAGATGGTATATACACCCCAAAGCCCTCCCAACAAACCTTATCAAATGCAATGGATGTAGGAGATCCCAGTAACTTTATTCGGATTCAAAAGATTTTTAATAACGACTTTCTTAAACTAAAAAAAGGCCTTAAAGGCTATCGCTTTACAGACACTGATACCAAAAAGGCTATTCAAGATGTTTTTGCTTCTTCTGGTTATATTTGTGATCCTCACGGTGCAGTGGGCTATTTGGGATTAAAAGCTTTTCTTGAAGAACAACCCAAAGACAATTATTATGGTGTTTTTATGGAAACTGCACACCCTATCAAATTTGTTGATACAGTCGAGAAAGCTTTGAAAACCAAAATACCTGTTCCCAAGCAAATTGAAAAGGTATTACGTGGAGAAAAAAAGAGTTTCCCAATTACCGATTACAAGGACTTAAAGACCTTCTTATTAAGTCACTAATCTTCAATTTTTGGTAAAATAAAATCGTCTAGGGCACTGGTCTTGGCCATTAAGCTTTCAATTTCTTGCCAAGCACGCGGTGCTTCATCAGACAGGGTAACAGGTCCTTCATTCGTAATCAAAACATCGTCTTCTATACGAATTCCGATATCCCAATATTTAGGGTCACAGGGGCTGTTTTTGGGCACATAAATACCTGGCTCTACTGTAATGATCATATTTTCAGCCAGCTTTTCATACAATCCGGGGTCATGCACATCCAAACCAATGTGATGAGCCACTCCGTGGGGGAGATAGCGTCTAAAATCTTCGGGCTTCTCAATCAAGCCTAAATCCATGAGTCCTTTTTTAACCACATCATAACATGCTTTTGTTATAGTTTTAAAATCGGCCCCCACTTGAGCTGCATTTATTCCAGCCTGTTGAGAGGCATAAACAATCTCATACAATTCGCGTTGGGCTTCAGAAAATTTTCCTGTCACCGGAATAGTTCGTGTAACATCAGCGGTATATCCTTGGTATTCGGCACCCAAGTCCATCAAAATAAGTTGGTTGTCTATCTCCGTTTTGTCGTTGGTAATGTAGTGTAAAACACAGGCATTTCCCCCTGCACCTACAATAGATGGATATCCTTCATGTGCTGCGCCATATTTCTTAAAGACAAGTTGATGGATGCCTTGCACTTCCCGCTCGGTCATATCTGGATGTAGGGCTTTCATCACTTCTCTTTGACCCTGAGCTGATATGCGTACTGCTTTTTTTATGAGTCCCACTTCTTCAGCGGTTTTAATTTCACGGAGTTCTGCCATAATACGTCTAAGAGCAGACAGATTGTAATTATATGGTACTAAAGGCAACTCCACTTTCTCATGGCGTTCGGTACTTGGCCTTTCTTTTTCTTCAAGAAAAGACTGAACAATAGGGTCTTCTTTAAGACGTTCATCTCGTTTTACGTATTGCTCAATTTGAGCTTTTAATTCGGCTCGATTTTCTTCGGCAACATTCTTTATTTGTTGATAAAGTTCATAATGTTGTGCATTAAAATCGTCTGGAAAATTAATTTTGGCCTTAAAAGATTGCTGAAGATCGTATAAATCGTTTGTATCATTATTGAAGTTGCGCACATCATTATCAAAATTGAAAAATAAGACCTCATCAAAAGTGTCAAAATAATGAGTTTCTGAGGCAAATAAACGCCTGTCGGCCACTCGATCATAGCCCATGGCAGACGCACCACTCACCCCCTTGCGCTTGCCATTCCACATTTCGCGGTAGGGGTCACGTTCGCGCACATAAATTTTATCTGAATAACTTCCATTTTCATCCGTTTGTGGAGTTTTATATATCAACAACACCGCATGGGGTTCTTCCCAACCTGAGAGATAATAAAAATTGGGGTCTTGATGATATACATAATCTACATCATTGGCTCTATTGCGAATTGGTGATGAAAAAAATACCGCCACACTATTAGCTGGCATTTTTTCTCTAAATTGTTTTCGCTTTTCTTTATGAAATGCAGGAGAAAGTCCCGATTTTTGCGCTAAAACAGGAGAACAGACAAAAATAACTGTGAGCAAGTAAAGTGAAAAATATATTTTTTTGTTCATAGGTCTTAAATTAAAAATCAAATTTAAAGTGAATTGCAACTTATGAAAAAAACACCACTTTACCATGCGCATGTGCAATTAGGCGCCAAAATGGTGCCCTTTGCAGGCTTTGAAATGCCTGTACAATATGAAGGTGTTACAGCAGAGCATCTCAGTGTTCGAGATCATACAGGAGCATTTGATGTTTCTCATATGGGTGAATTTTTTGTTTCAGGCTCACAGTCTGCTGTTTTTTTACAGCGTATTTGCAGTAATGATATAGATAAATTGATACCGGGAAAAGCACAATATAACTATTTTCCGAATGTTACAGGAGGGGTAATAGATGACCTGATTGTATATCAACTTTCTAATAATCATTATATGTTAGTAGTCAATGCGGCTAATATAGAAAAGGATTGGGATTGGCTTCAAAAAAATTGCAGTGGTTTTGATGTTCAGTTAGAGGATCGATCGGAAGACAAGGTGCTTCTTGCTATACAAGGACCCAAAACCCTTGAAGCACTTCAGCCATTAACCAACTGTACACTTAATAAAATTCCATATTATGGCCATCAACAAGGCCGTTTTGCTGAATGTGATGCCGTTTTGATTGCAAATACGGGCTACACAGGTTCTGGTGGGGTTGAATTATATTTGGATAGAAACTATGCCACTACTGTTTGGGAAGCCATATTGAAGCAAGGTGTTAAACCTATTGGTTTAGCTGCACGAGACACGTTACGATTAGAAATGGGATATTGCCTTTACGGCAATGAACTAAACGAAAATTTATCTCCCATTGCAGCAGGTTTAGGCTGGGTTACAAAACCCGAAACAGATTGTATTGGTGCTTCCCTTTTACAACAACAAAAAGCAGAAGGCACCCCCCAGCAACTAGTCGGTCTAAAACTTACGGAACGGGGTATTCCCAGAGCCAATTACACGGTTTTAAATAATGAGAAGGAAACTATTGGGTATATTACCTCTGGCACTCAATCTCCCAGTCTGAAATGTGGCATAGGCCTAGCCTATGTAAAAAGAGAATACGCCAAAACAAATCAGGAAGTGTGTATCGCCATTCGGAATAAAACCGTTAGGGCAAAAGTTGTTAAACTACCCTTTTTAAAACCTACCCTTTGAAACCGATTTTCATTTTAGGCGGCAGTGGCTTTCTCGGCCATACACTATATAGAGAACTTGCTCCCTATTTTGAGGTACGAGCCACTTACCATAACTCGAAGGCTTTTATCAATAATAAAAAGTTTTATCGATACGATTTACAAGAAAATAATTTAATCCCCCTACTAAATGAAGTTAAACCTAAATTGATCATATCTGCACTTCGGGGTTGCTTTGAAGCTCAAATAGAAAACCATACACTGCTCTATGAATATGTCCTAAAACATAATTGCAGAATCTTATTTTTGTCTTCTGCCAATGTATTTGACACCTTTCGGCATTATCCTTCTTATGAATATGATAAAACCTTTTCGGAGAGTATTTATGGTAAATTGAAGATTAAAATTGAAAATCAAATCATGCGTTTACCTGTTGGAAAATATGTCATTGCTCGCTTACCTATGATTTTTGGTAAACAAGCTCCGCGGGTTTTGGCTTTTGATGAAGCAATAAAACAAGAAAAATCCATAGAAGTTTTTCCCAACACCATTATCAATGCCAATAGTGACGTAAGACTTTCACAACAAATTCATTACATGATTAATCAGAAAAAAACAGGTTTATTTCACTTGGGTAGTTCAGATTTAATTTCTCATCATGAGTTTGTGCAACTCCTCATGGCGCAAAGGCACCAAAAACAAGGCCGATTTAAACAAGTATATACCTCCAATCAAATGCGCTATTTGGCAGTACTACCTAAGGAAAATAAACTCCCCAATCACTTACAACTTTCTTATTCAGATGTGCTTAACGACTGTCGTTTACTAAAGAGCAATAGGCCCATATAATTTTTTTTTATTTTTGAATCCTAATCACATAATATGGGAAGAGCTTTTGAATTTCGTAAAGCCAGAAAAATGAAACGATGGTCTGCCATGGCCAAAACTTTTACCCGCAT
>JBMYZB010000141.1:0-4351 GCA_049609945.1 Flavobacteriaceae bacterium | reverse complement strand
TTTGTTTCGATACCAATATGCCTCTGGAGCAGCCAAAATGGGATAAACTTTTCTTGGAGTAACTTTTCCAATTTTGGACAGGTTTTGTAAAACTCCTTTTTCTTTGTAGTGAAGTTGTTTTTGATAATCTAAGTGCTGCCATTTGCATCCTCCACAAAGGCCAAAGTGTTGGCATGTGGGTTTTGTTCTATAGGGTGATTCTTCTAAAAGCTGAGTTGTTTCGGCTTCAAAATAGCCTCTCCTTTTTTTATAGACCAGTGCTTCTACATGGTCTCCGGGAATTGTATTTTTAATAAAATAGACGGCTCCTGACTCATCTTTTGCTACCCCCATTCCCTTTGTGTTGATGTCAATCACTTCCAGATTGCGGACCAAACGTTTTAATTTTTTCCCCATATGGGTGCAAATGTAATTCTATAATCAAATAATTTATTACTTCAATCCTTTTAAATACGAAGTGAATTGTTATTTTTGGATCGTAAACGGCCCCTAAAAATCAATTGCTTATGGAAACCATTACGCAACAACAATCATACATAGATACAGAAAAAGAATTTGGTGCGCACGATTACCACCCTATTCCTGTAGTATTAGAAAAGGGAGAGGGAGTTTTTTTGTGGGATGTAAATGGCAAACGATACTATGATTTTCTTTCCGCATATTCTGCAGTGAATCAAGGACATTGTCATCCTAAAATTGTAAGTGCTTTGCAACAACAAGCAGCGCAACTCACACTCACCTCAAGGGCTTTTCATAATGACAAATTAGGAAGCTATATGCAATATGCCACTTCCTATTTTGGCTTTGAGCGTTTGTTGCCCTCCAATACAGGAGCAGAAGCTGTAGAGGCAGCCATAAAGATTACTAGAAAATGGGGTTACACTGTCAAAGGCATTCCTAACAACCAAGCAGAGATTGTGGTTTGCCAACAAAATTTTCATGGCAGAACCTCAACCATTGTTTCTTTTTCATCAGATCCTGAAGCTCGAAATTATTTTGGTCCGGCGTCTCCAGGCTTTATTTCTATCCCTTATGATGATCTAGAAGCCTTAGAAAAAGTCTTTAGCGAACGACCACAAATTGCCGGTTTTCTGGTTGAACCCATTCAAGGAGAAGCAGGCGTTTATACGCCAAGTGATGATTTTATCAAAAGGGCACGGGCACTGTGTACGCAATATAACGTCCTTTTTGTGGTGGATGAGATTCAAACTGGAATTGGCCGAACAGGATCGTTACTTGCTGTTTGTGGTAATTGTAGTTGCCAAGGACATTGCGAAAAACAAACCGAAACCTACACTCAACCTGATATTCTAATTTTGGGAAAAGCCCTCAGTGGAGGTGCCTATCCTATTTCTGCTGTCTTAACGCGAAGCGACATTATAGATGTGATCCAACCCGGGCAACACGGCAGTACCTTTGGTGGCAATCCCATGGCATGTAGTATTGCCATGACAGCCCTAGAGGTAATTCAAGAAGAAAAATTAACGCAAAACGCCAGAAGCTTAGGAGCTCGTTTCAGATTGGCCATGCAAGAATATATTGCCACTAGCAAAACTGTTCTAAAAGTAAGAGGTAAAGGTTTGCTCAATGCCATTGTGATCAATGATAGTGAAACCGGTCAAATGGCTTGGAATATTTGCTTGCGTTTACGAGATCACGGCCTGCTTGCTAAACCTACCCATGGCAATATTATTCGTTTTGCACCTCCCTTGGTAATGACTTCGGAACAATTAGAAGATTGTATAGCTATTATCGTTAAAACACTTAGAGAATTTGAACCTTAACTAGTTCTTTTATGCAAATCTATTTTGACAATGCAGCCACCACACCATTGCGCTTGGAAGTCATCGATTCAATTTCCAGTTGCCTTTTAGAAACGTTTGGAAACCCCTCTTCTACACATACCTTTGGAAGAAAAGCGAAAACGGCAATAGAAGCAGCTAGAAAAAATATTGCGAAACAATTACATGCTGTTCCTTCTGAAATCATTTTTACATCAGGGGGAACAGAGTCTGACAATATGGTGTTATGCAGTGCAGTGCAAGGCTTAGGTGTACAACGCATCATCACCTCTCCCATTGAGCATCATGCGGTCTTACATGTTGCACAAGAACTAGCAAAACAAAATTGTTTATTAGATTATGTACTCCTAGATGCAGACGGGAATATAGATTTAGACCATTTGGAGGCTTTGCTTCGACAAGGAAATCAAAAAACCTTAGTGAGCCTAATGCACGTAAATAATGAAGTTGGCAATTTCACCGATCTATATCAAGTGGGTAATTTATGTAAGCAATATGACGCTCTTTTTCACACCGATGCTGTCCAAGGGGTGGGTCATTTTGAATTGAATCTAGATGCCCTTCCTGTTGATTTTTTATCAGCTTCTGCTCATAAATTTCACGGCCCTAAAGGTGTTGGTATACTCTATATAAAAAAAAATATCCCTCTGCAGTCTTTGTTGAAAGGCGGAAGTCAAGAAAGAGGTTTACGTGCTGGTACAGAGGCTGTCCAAAACATAGTGGGTATGGATAAAGCTCTAGGATTAGCTCATGACAATTTTGAGAAAGAGCATAGGCATATTTTAGGCTTAAAAACACATTTTTTAGAACAACTCCGATCTCTTTTTCCAGAGGCTCAAACCAACGGCTTATCGGGTGATCTTAAAAAAAGTACCTACACGCTTGTAAATTTATCATTGCCTATAAAACCAGAAAAAGCACAAATGCTCGATTTTCATTTAGACCTCAAGGGCATTGCTTGTTCTAGAGGGAGTGCCTGTCAATCTGGTAGTAATAAAGGATCACATGTGATTGAGGCCTTACAGCGAAGTCCAAAATATGTTGGATGGCCCACATTACGTTTTTCCTTTTCTTATCAAAACACCACAAAAGAAATTGATTATTTGATGGATGTTCTCACGGAATTTAATGCCAAAAGCTAATTGTTCTTATTTTATAAGGACACTTGTTTTGAGTTCTGTTTCGTTTCCCATACAATCTTCAACATTAACTTCTATGTCTAATTTTTTTGCTTCTAATTTAAGATCAGACAAGTCATAAGTTAAGGTGTTGTTTTTGGGTTCATATTCTAATAAAATCCATTGACTGTTAATAAATCCATCGTATCTAGCAATACCCGAAAATTCATCTTCAACATAAAATGTTAAAAATTTAAAGCGTTTAATTGACTGATTGTCTTTAAAGTTTATTGCTTTGAGTTTAGGAGCAATAGTGTCTTTTACGAGTGTGTATGTTCCAAGTGTTTTAATAGAAGCACTCAATACATCTCCTGTCCTTTTTGTGGGAACAAAATAGTTTTTATCATTCACTACTGATGCAATTGCGGTTTGCTTTTTTTCTTCCTCTGATGTATTATTGCACATAAACTCAATGGTTATGGGGTTTCTTAAATACAAACGGTCTTCTTCTATAAAAAGGGTGTCTTTTGATGCATTGATAGATAGAAATTGTGGGTCATAAAAACTGTTTTTAGGAATATAAACCGCTGCTTGTTCAAAAGGGAATAAATAATCTTGCTCGGGATTAATTTCTGATCCTTTAATGGGTTTAAGAGGTGTTTTAGGAACGGTTTTGTCACCTAAAACATAAATATCAAGTTGGGTTTGATTTTGTTTATAATCGCTAAGAAAAACATTAATTAAATAAGATTTTCCAGGTAAAATTTCTAAAGAACCATCAAGTGAAGAATCATTGTAGAAGGATGCCCTATTTTTTGGATGTATCCAGAGGCGTTCAATTTTTTCATTAGTTGCTTTTTTAGCTTCCAAATCCATTATTACACCAATGGAATTGGAATCATTAAAAGAAAATCGATCCATTTTACGTTCAAACTTTTTTATCCCATTAAGCCAAACGGAAATCTGATAAACACCATTTTTGTTATAGCTTAGATCCTGACGATCAAAGGCATTAATGCCTAAGCTAATTGTACCAACAGTTCTGATGAGCGCTGTAGTATAAAGGCTGTCGTTTTGCTTAAAAAAAGGGTATTGCTTTTTAACCGTTCCATTATTTGTATGGTTGTAGAGATAAAGGTTTTTAATTTGAGGCCGTTGGTGATCTCCAATATCAAGTGGGTATTGCAGCGGATTGATAGGGTGTTGTGAGTCACTGTCACGCACTTCAAAATGCAGATGTGGCCCCAAACTTCCGCCTGTGTTTCCAGAATATCCAATCACTTCTCCAGCATCAACTTTGAGGGTTTCATCTTTAGGAAAAAGTTGAAGAGTGAAAGTTTTCTTCTTGTATTGTTGTTCCTTTACGTAAGCTTGAATTTTTGGAGCAAACTTTTTCAAATGGGCATAGACGGTTGTTTTTCCGTTGGGATG
>JBMYZB010000140.1:0-4414 GCA_049609945.1 Flavobacteriaceae bacterium | reverse complement strand
TAAAAAGGCACATTTGATCTTGCCTTCCCACAGGTTGTTAGACGCCGCATCTGAAGCCGCCAAAGGAAAGGCTAAAATAGGTTCCACTCTAAAAGGAATTGGCCCAACTTATATGGATAAAACGGGCCGAAATGGCATTCGGGTAGGTGATATTCTTAACCCCAATTGGAAAGAAAAATATGAGCGTTTAGTCAAAAAACACAAGATTCTTTTTGACACCCACAATGTTTCACTTCCCTTTAATATTGAAGAGCAAGAGGAAGCTTTCTTTGAAAGTATTGCCTTTTTAAAAACATTCGCCTTAGTGGATAGTGAAGAATATTTATTCCAAGCTCAAAAAAATGGAAAAAAAATATTGGCAGAAGGCGCCCAAGGGTCATTATTAGATGTAGACTTTGGAACCTACCCTTTTGTAACCTCTTCTACCACAACCGCCGCAGGAGCCTGCACCGGATTGGGTATTGCTCCCACTGCTATCAAAGAGGTATTTGGTATTTTTAAAGCCTACGCCACTCGTGTGGGCAGTGGCCCTTTTCCTACCGAGTTGTTTAATGATGAGGGAAAAACAATGGCTGCTGTTGGAAATGAATTTGGAGCTACCACAGGACGGCCAAGACGATGTGGATGGCTTGACTTAGTGGCCCTCAAATATGCCATACAAATCAATGGGGTGACACAACTTATGATGATGAAAGGAGATGTGCTTTCTGGCTTTAAGACCATAAAGGTTTGCATGGCTTATAAAACCGTTCAAGGCCAAGTAAGCTATTTGCCATACGATATTGCCTCAGAAGATATTGAACCACAATATATTGAATTAGAAGGGTGGGAAGAAGACCTCACCGCACTTAGTCGCTATGAAGATTTTCCTTCTCCCTTTAAAGCTTATATCTCCTTTTTAGAAGAAGCGCTGGAAGTGCCCATAAAAATTGTTTCTGTTGGCCCTGATCGCAAACAGACCATTTACAGATAGAAAAGGTTTTAATTATGAAACCAATTGCTTTTGTTGCCACACTATTCTTTTTCTTACTTGGCATCAGCATGGCTTGGTCGCAGGAACCTAAGATCATAGAAATCCAAAAAGCCGGCGGCTCTAACCAAGATGAGGAAAAATTTCCTGGAGCCAACATACTCTTTAAGGACAAAGAAAATAAAGTACACCTTTTTCATGAAGGAGCTTTAATTGTCTCAGACCGTGCTTATTTTTATGGAAAATCAAATTTTTTTAAAGCTGAAGGAGAAGTGGTCTTCACCCAAGGAGACAGTTTACGAATGACCTGTGATTATATTGAATATGATGGTATGACCAAAAAAGCTAAAGCATGGGGCAATGTCTTCTTAAAAAGACCTGACACCAGCCTAAGAACAGACACTCTTTTTCTTAACCGAGCTGAAAAAATAGCATATTATAATACCAAAGGGGTTATTGTGGATAGCACCTCAACGCTAACCAGCAATAAAGGCACCTACTTTATGGATCAAAAAAAATATCGCTTTATTTCTGAAGTAAACATTGTGAATCCGGACTATCGGGTGAACTCTCAACAACTTGATTATTATACCGAAACCGATCATGCATACCTTTATGGAAAATCTAGAATTGTGGGCGAAGCCTATGAAATCTTATGCGAACAAGGGTTTTATGATTTGGCTGTTGAAAAAGGTTATTTCAAAAAAAACGCAACTATTTTTTACGATCAAAAGATTATCGAAGGAGACAGTCTCTATTTTGAAAACAACAAACAATATGCTGCAGCCACAAACAATATTAGCATTTTAGACTCCATAAACAATTCTATTATTAAGGGCCATTATGGTGAAATCTTTAAAGCTAAAGATTCTGCTATTATCACCCAGAGAGCTTTGGCCATAAACCTAGTGGAGAACGATTCGCTTTTTATACACGCTGATACCCTTATGGCTACAGGTGTTCCTGAAAAAAAGATTTTACGCGGATTTTATGACGTGCGTATTTTTAAAAAAGATCTTAAAGGACGCTCTGATTCAATTTATATTGACCAATCAACTGGGCTTACCAAGTTATTACATAAACCCCTCTCAGAAAAAGAGGAGCAGGTGTTCACAGAAGCAGATCGAAATCAAAAAAACCCAGTGCTTTGGTTTGAAGAAAGTCAAATGACAGGGGATGAAATATTTCTTATTTCGAATACCAAAACCAAAGCCCTCGACTCTTTAAAAATTAGGGGTAATGCCTTTATAATAGAAAAAGATAGCCTCAGCATCAATGGCTATAACCAAATTCAGGGAGGCATTTTGGATGGCGTTTTTAAAGAAGGAAGATTAGACAATATTGTGGTGACCAAAAACACCCAAATGATCTATTACCTCTACAACGATGAAGACCTAGCTCTAATTGGCATTGATAAAACCACTTGCAGTGGCATGAAAATGGCATTTGAAAATGGTGAAATTAGCGATATCACTTTTTTGGTAGCTCCTGAGGGTAATGTATATCCAGAAGAAGACATTCCCGAAAACGAACGCACTCTGAAAGGATTTATTTGGCGAATTGAAGAACGCCCTGAAAAAGTGGAAGACCTATTTGAGGCGGAAAACTCGCCTAAATAAGTAAAACAACCAACTGAAAAAGAAGCGAAAGAAAACGTTGTACTATGGAGAATTTGAAAGCTGATTTTTTACGCTATCAGGCAAAAACTACACCGCATCCGCTTGGATTAACCATTTCTAGGGCAGCGGGTAGTTATGTATACGATCACACCGGAAAGGCTTATTTAGATTTTGTAGCGGGAGTTTCTGCCTGCAGTTTAGGTCATTGTCATCCAAAAGTGGTAGAAGCGGTTAATCGCCAAATGAAAAAATACCTTCACGTGATGGTTTATGGAGAATTTGCTCAAGCCCCAGCCGTGAAACTTTCAAAAGCCATTTTAGAATTACTTCCGAAAAATCAAGAACAACTCTATTTAACAAATTCAGGTACAGAGGCCATCGAAGGAGCCTTGAAATTGGCCAAGCGTGCCACCGGCAGATTCCAACTCATAGGTATGGAAAATGCCTATCACGGTAGCACCCAAGGAGCCTTAAGTTTGTTAGGACGATCCGATCAAAAAAAAGGCTATTATCCTCTCCTCCCCGGGGTACGGTTTATCCGATTTAACCACCCAAAAGACCTTACTCAAATAACTGAAAAAACAGCTGGCGTTATTGTTGAAACCATACAAGGTGGCGCCGGGTTCATCCTTCCAAAAAATGACTATTTAAAAAAACTTAAAGCCCGCTGTCAAGCCGTTGGAGCCCTTCTCATTTTAGATGAAATTCAACCCGGATTTGGAAGAACAGGCACTTTTTTCGGTTTTGAAAATTTTGATGTTGAACCCGATATTGTGGTGATGGGCAAAGGCATGGGTGGTGGACTTCCCATTGGAGCTTTTAGTAGTTCAAAAAAAATAATGTCCCTTTTAGAAAATAATCCCAAGTTAGGCCACATTACAACATTTGGCGGAAACCCTGTCATTGCTGCGGCCGCTTATGCTACTTTAAAGGAAATTAGAGACACCAACCTTATAAGCCAAATAGCCCACAAAGAAGCTTTGTTCCGAAAAGCACTTGATCACCCAAAAATTAAACAAATTAATGGCAAGGGACTAATGCTTGCGCCTATATTGAGCCATGCAGAAGAAGCTAATCATGTGGTATTAAGGTGCCTAGAGAAAGGGCTACTTCTCTTTTGGTTGCTGTGGGAAAAAAGAGCTATTCGCCTTTCACCACCACTCACTATTTCCGAAGAAGATATTGTAAAAGGATGTCAAATCATCAAAGAAATCTTGGATGAACTATAGGTCTAAATGTTAATTAATTTGTTAAAAACAACCCTTCGAGTTTACAAAAAGGTAAGTCACTAGTCTCTACTTTTAGATAAGTAACAGATAAGAATCTATGTTCAATACCAATGAAGAGGAATTTCGTCCCTCCATCAAAAAATTTGAGCAAATGCTCAAAACCAATCACCTCTATTTTTTTGATGCCCAAGAATTTGAAGATATAGTGCTGCATTATTTAGGCTTTGGCCAAAACCAATTGGCTAAAAAAGCTATAAAAATGGGGTTAGATCAACACCCACAAGACATTGAATTATTGCTTTTGCAAAGTGAAATGTTCATTATGGATGAAAAACATGAAGCCGCCCAAACCTTATTGAACTTTATAGAGACCCTCTCCCCTCTCAATGAAGAAATCTTTCTGCAAAGAGCTACGCTTGCCTCCAAAAAAGGGTTGCATAAAATTGCGGTAGAAAATTTAAATAAGGCTTTAGATCTAACCGAAGACCCTCTCGAAATTTGGAACCTACTAGGCATGGAATACCTCTTGGCTGAAGACTATGAAAATGCTGAATATTTTTTTAAGAATTGTGTGCTAGACAATCCCGAGGATTATC
>JBMYZB010000139.1:0-4421 GCA_049609945.1 Flavobacteriaceae bacterium | reverse complement strand
TTTGAGCTTTAGGTATGTGTCCCGATTCAAATTCATCTGGGGTTCTAACGTCTAGTATAACCACATGGTCAAACGTTTCTTGTTGAGTGACCCAGTCTGCTTGTGATAAATCCATTGTTATTGTTTTGTTCAAAGGTACAAATTCCCTTGTTTCACAAAAAGTTTGTAAGAAACTTGTATTTCTTGAAATTTAAATTACATTTGTACAAACAAATATTGTAACAACAATTTTAATTGGAACCAAAAAAATTGATCATAAAACTATTAAAATCTGGAGCCTCAATTTCAGAACAGCTCACACATGCCACTAAAAAAGAGGGCTTAAGTCTCCCTCAGTTTAATGTATTGCGAATTTTAAGAGGACAGAAGAATGTTCCTGCAAATCTTTTTACTGTGCAAGAACGTATGGTCAATAAAATGAGTAATACCACCCGCTTGGTAGACAAACTGATTGAAAAAGGCTTTGTGGAGCGACAAGTTTGTCTTGAAAACCGAAGAAAAATCGAGTTATCCATTACACAAAAAGGCCTACACATGTTAACTGTATTAGATCCCCTTATCGCTTCAGAAGAAAAAAAAATAACCCAAACTCTTTCTAAAGAAGACAAAAACCAACTCATGTTATTGCTAGAAAAATTAAACTTAAATTAAATGAATTATGAGAAGGATTATTTTTACCCTAACTATTTTTTGCACTACCCTAGCTTATGCACAAACAACTCTTGTTAAAGTAAACCCAAACAAAAGTATGATTGCATGGCACGCCACAAAAGTGACCGGAGAACACAACGGGACTATCCAATTGCAGTCAGGCGCTCTAGAGATGGGAGAGCAAGGTTTAACGGGAGGAAAGTTTGTGGTGGATATGAGCACCATTGTAAATTTAGACCTCTCTGGAGAATACAAAGCTAAATTAGAGGGTCACCTCAAATCAGATGATTTTTTTAGCGTGGAAAAACATCCTACAGCCACGCTAACTTTTAAAGAAGTGACTCAAAGAGCGAATAAAAAAGTGTATGTGGTGGTGGGTGATCTTACCATCAAAAACATTACACATCCCGTAACCTTTGACTTAGAGATGAATGATGATCATTCGCCAAGGTTGTGGTAGACCGTGCCAAATACAATGTACGCTTTCGTTCCGCTTCCTTTTTTGAAAATTTAGGCGATAAACTAATTTATGACGACTTTGAACTCGACGTCAAATTGAACTTCTAAAATAATTATTGTTCGGGGGTAGGGAAAATCACTTTTTATACTATATTTGATTTAATGAACCAAACAATAATTTTTTTAACGCAGTGGTGGAACGAAAGGCAAAACAGTAATTCGTGACTCCAAGCACATCGATAAAACTAAAAAGGCTTGTCATCACGACAAGCCTTTTTTAATTTTGCACCCATGAAGGTATATACACTACAAACCTCCTATAAAAAAATATTGGCCGATACGCTTACCCCCGTGAGTGTTTATTTGAGCTTACGTGATCAGTTTCCGCACAGTCTTTTGTTAGAAAGTAGTGACTATCACGCCAATCAAAATGACTATTCCTATATTTGCTCTAATCCCATTGCCTCCATCATACTTAAAAATAATGTGCTCACCACCCACTATCCAGATGGAAAAAGCGAACAAATTCAGGTGGATGAAACTACTGATATACCCGAAAAAATCCATGCCTTTTCCCAACAATTTCAGAGCGAAGATTTTCCTTTTAAGTTTATATCAAATGGCATTTTTGGATATGTTGCCCACGAAGCAGTAGAGCGTTTTGACAACCTCCATTTAAACAGACAAAAACCGGGATTGGATATGCCGGAAATTTATTATGCCGTTTACCAAAACATTGTTGCTATTAGTCTTTTTAACCACGAGGCCTATATTTTTTCGCATCGCTATGCAGGAGAACACAACATAGAAAGCATTGAAAAAATTATTACAACAAAAAAAAGCACTTGGTTTCCATTCAAGATCAAAGGTGACAAAAAATCAAACCTAACTGATGCGCAATTCATTGAGTTTGTAAACAAAGGAAAAGAACATTGCTACAGGGGAGATGTTTTTCAGCTGGTGCTCTCCCGTCGTTTTTCTCAAGATTTTGAGGGTGATGAATTTAATGTTTATCGTACCCTGCGCTCCATAAACCCTTCTCCCTACTTATTTTTCTTTGACTATGGTGGTTTTAAAATTTTTGGTAGTTCTCCTGAAGCCCAACTCATAGTACAAAACGGAGAAGCCGAAATTCATCCCATTGCTGGCACCTTTAGACGTTCCGGAAACGATGCCAAAGATACTGCTGCCGCTAAAGCCTTGGCCAAGGATCCTAAAGAAAACAGCGAACACATGATGTTGGTTGATCTAGCACGAAATGACCTCAGTCGGAATGGCTCGGAAGTGATAGTGAAAAAAAATCGAGAAATTCAATTCTTTTCCCATGTTATCCATTTGGTATCTAAAGTGGTGGGTAAAATGAAACCACAAGCCAAAACCTTTCGGGTGGTGGCCGATACCTTTCCAGCAGGAACCCTCAGTGGCGCACCCAAACACAAAGCCCTTCAACTCATTGACCAATATGAAAACATAAAGCGAAATTTTTATGGCGGAGCCATTGGCTATATGGATTTTAAAGGCAATTTTAATCACGCCATTGTGATACGCTCCTTTTTATCTCAAAACCAACAATTGCACTACCAAGCCGGTGCTGGCATTGTGGCCGACTCAGTGCCTGAAAACGAATTGCAAGAAGTGTATAATAAATTAGGTGCTCTAGATAAAGCATTAAGCCAAGCACAAGAAATAAAATGAAAAAAGTATTTGTAATCGATAATTATGACTCCTTCACTTATAACCTAGTACATTATTTGGAGGAATTGGGATGCACTGTAACCGTAAAACGAAACGATCAATTTGACCTTAATGAGTTGGAAGACTACCCACTGCTATTGCTCTCTCCCGGCCCTGGAATCCCTGATGAATCTGGCCTATTAAAAGCAGCTATTGAACGCTATGCCCCAACCAAAAATATATTAGGGGTATGCCTCGGGCAGCAAGCCATTGGAGAAGTATTTGGTGGATCACTAATCAATCTCAACAAAGTTTATCACGGCATTGCCACCCCCATAAATATAGTAGAAGATGACCTTTTGTTCAAAGGCTTGCCCGAAACTATAGCTGTAGGTCGCTACCATTCTTGGGTAGTAAAAACCCCATTACCAGACAACTTAGTCGCAACCTCTTATGATAAGGAAGGCCAATTAATGTCATTGAGACACAAAACCTATGCTGTGCGTGCCGTACAATTTCACCCTGAATCCATTTTAACGCCAGAGGGGAAAAAAATAATGGAAAACTGGATCAATTGCCCATCATGAAAACCATCTTAAATCGACTCACCCAACACGAAAAACTAACCAAAGAAGAAGCTAGGCAAGTGCTTATTCATTTGGCGGAAGGGCATTACAACAACAGCCAAATAGCATCTTTTCTCACCGTATATATGATGCGTGGCATTAGCCTCGATGAACTGGAAGGCTTTCGGCAAGCCCTTTTGGAACTGTGTATTGCTATTGACCTTAGCGAATTTGAAACTATCGACCTTTGCGGCACAGGTGGCGACGGCAAAGACACTTTTAACATTTCTACCCTTGCCGCTTTTGTTTCAGCAGGTGCTGGTGTCAAAGTGTCTAAACATGGTAATTATGGTGTTTCCTCAGGCTGTGGTTCCAGCAATGTCTTGGAGGCTTTAGGCATCCGATTTACAAACGACCAAGATTTTTTAAAACGAGCCGTGGATCAGGCCGGTATTTGTATTTTGCACGCGCCACTATTTCATCCCGCTATGAAAAATGTAGCTCCCGTTCGCAAAGAATTAGGGGTAAAAACTTTTTTTAATATGCTGGGGCCATTGGTCAATCCTGCTTTTCCCAAAAATCAACTCACCGGGGTTTTTAACTTAGAATTGGCTCGGCTCTATCAGTACCTGTTTCAAAAAACAGATCAACGATTCACCATTCTCCATGCCCTTGACGGCTATGATGAAATTTCACTCACCGGCCCGGTAAAAGTATTTAGTAACAAGGGCGATCAGGTTTTGCGTCCACATATTTTTGGGTTACAACCTCTAGCCGCTTCTGACCTATCGGGTGGAAGTGGAGTAGCTTCTTCAGCGGCCATCTTTATGAACGTTTTGGAAAACAAAGCCACCAAAGCACAGCACGATGTGGTTTGTGCCAATGCAGCTATGGCTATTGCCACCGCCCAAGAATGCACTCCCCAAGAAGGCTTTGAAAAAGCTAAAAGTGCCCTCTCCTCCGGAAAAGCCCTAAATGCTTTTAACACCCTAAAAAAATTGAGCTAAGCATGACCATTCTAGATAAAATTATTGCACATAAAAAAAAGGAAGTCAACCAAAGGAAAATACT
>JBMYZB010000138.1:0-4423 GCA_049609945.1 Flavobacteriaceae bacterium | reverse complement strand
TAAGTTGGAATTCCTTACTACTACGGACAGAAGAACTTAAGGAACAAATGATTAATAAAGGAGTTGCAAAAGGAGATTGCGTGGTGGGTTATTTGCTCAATCATCCCGATACAATAGCCTCATTTTTGGCTGTAAATGCTTTGGGTGCTGTGTGGAGTTGTTGTTCTCCTGATTTTGGAGTTCAAAGTGTTATTAGTCGTTTTAAACAGTTAAATCCTAAACTTCTCCTTGCTCATGGCTCTTATTCTTACAACGGAAAAAAATATTTGCAGCAAGAAAAAATAAAGGAATTGATTATGGGCATTCCAAGTCTGAATGATAGTATTATTTTTTCCGATACTTTTAACGATTGGGATTTAAAGACTCCAGTAAAAGTCGATCTTGATCCTATTTCGGTAGCTTTTGAACACCCCATATGGGTATTGTTTTCCTCCGGAACAACAGGAAAGCCAAAGGCTATAACACACGGCACAGGGGGGATTTTGTTGGAACAATTTAAAGCGTTATGCTTACATCAAGATGTTAAGGAGGGAGATCTCTTTTTTTGGAACACAACCACGGGATGGATGATGTGGAATTACGCCTTAGGAGCTTTGCTTTGCGGAGGGGTTTTATGTCTCTATGAGGGTGCAGCAAATTACCCAGATATTGGTCATCAATGGCGTTTTGCTAAAGAAAATAAAATTACACATTTTGGAAATGGAGCTCCTTTTTTTTCTCAATGCATGAAAACACGACCACAAGACCTTGTTCACTCAAGTTTTCCTCATTTAAAAACCTTAGGCTCTACAGGGGCACCCCTTTCTGCCTCCACTTTTGAATTTCTACAAAAATGTTTACCACAAACGCAAATCGTTTCGCTAAGTGGTGGAACTGATGTTTGTTCGGCGTTTATTGGAGGGAATCCACTTGAACCCGTTTATGCCGGCTACTTGCAATGCATTATGCTAGGTGCTGCCGTTGAAGCATGGAATGACAAAGGACTGCCTGTTGAAAGCGAAACTGCAGAATTGGTTATTACTGCACCCCTTCCCTCTATGCCCATATATTTTTGGGGAGATGAGAACTACACCCGTTATAATCATTCCTATTTTGAACGCTTTTCTGATGTTTGGTCTCATGGCGATTGGATAAAAATTGAACCTGACATAGGCATTGAGATTCTTGGACGTTCTGATGCTACCTTAAACAAAAATGGAATACGAATGGGAACTGCTGAAATATATAGTGCCCTTGAAGATATAAAAGAGTTAGAAGATTATTTAATTATTGATCTTAATCTTAATGGTAAAGACCAATTGATTTTATTTGTGACCCTAAATAAACCAATTGATGTTTTTATTAGTAAAAAAATTCAACAGCATTTAAGGGTCAATTGCTCTCCACGCCATATTCCAGATAAGATTATTGAAGTTCCTGAGATCCCTTATACTATAAGTGGAAAAAAAATGGAAATCCCTATCAAAAAAATACTTTCAGGATACTCGCCAAATGATGTAGTTAGCCTGGGAGCTATGAAGAACCCCCAGGCATTAGATACTTTTAAAGAACTAAAAGATCAAATCTCAAAACTCATGCCCTTTGGTGGTACAAAACTAGGTTAAATTGATTGGGTTTTTTCCCTACTCTTTTTTATAAATTACCGAGTAAAACTTTGTGATGAATCAAACCCTAATTGATAAGCTAACTCGCTCATCGTTATATTAGAATTTAAAAGTAATGTTTTTTACTGCTTACATATGAACCCCTTTTGATTGGTGTTATAAGAATTAGCCCTCCTCCCCTCCCTTCTTGTAAGAATTTTTGGTCCTATTTTAATTTTGTTTTCATTTAAAAAAAGAAAAAGCAACCATGAAATAGGTTCAAAAATACTCCTCAATAAAAAAACATGATAAAAAACCCAATTGTAAGGAAGTGTTTTAAGGGTATCAAAGAAGTTTTAGGGGTTGAAATACAATATCTTTGATTTATTAATAAATTATATGCTATTTCTAAATACTAATTATGGAACTTGAAACATTAGATATTGTGGGGTGGGTGGCTACTTTTTTTGTTATATTTTCTTTTTTGATTAATAAAATGTTGTGGTTACGGATAGTCAACTTAATCGGTGCTATTTTATGGTTAGTTTATGGAATTTTAGATGTTTCTTATTCTATTATTTTTTTAAATCTGGTTATTGTTTCTATTCAAATTTTTAAAATTCTTTCTTTATTAAGAAAACCTCAAACTTAATTTTGTGGCCAAAAAACTAGAGCAGATAACACTTTAAACCGAAATTTAAAGTATAGTTTTGGAAAACCAATGAATGGGAGGTTTACTATTTGGTTTGAGAAAACAAAAATTTTTCAATTATCGTTATTTATCGAAGTTTCTTGTGGATTAGAGAATAGCAGACAATGGCCCTGTGCTATCTGAAAAATATTCTCTTTCGATATCTAATCGCTGTAACATACTCACATAGAGATTTGACATTCTATGTTCTTTCTCTTCAAAAATAGTGTAAGCCCCGTGTTTTACTCCCATATTGGCCCCACCGGTTAAGATAAGAGGATAATTTCTAGCATTATGCGTGGAACTACAAGCACTTCCATACAAAACCAATGTACTGTCTAAAAGAGAACCATAAACGTCAGTGGTGTTTTTCATCTTATCGATAAAATATGCAAATTGCTTTGCATACCATCGATCTAAACGACCCCAATCCACCCAGTGTCCTGTAGAGCTATCGTGTGAAATAGTATGATGCCCCTGTAATCCAAGTGCTATTTTAGGGAAATTATCTCCAAAACCCATCCCATCTTCACGTGCCATCATATAGGTGATCACACGGGTAGCATCGGTTTGGAAGCCCAATACAATCAAATCCATCATAGAACGCACATAGTCTTGTGGGGCTGAGGTGGGATCTACATCAAGATTGATTAAACTAGCGTTGAATTCTTTCAAGGGCACATTCAACCACTTTTCATTTCGATTCAACTGCTCCTCCACTTGATTGAGAGAACTTAAATATTCGTCTAATTTTACTTTGTCATTTGCACCTAAACGTCTTTCGAGATTTTTGCTGTCTTCTAACACTAAATCAACAATCTTTTTACTCTGTTTAATGCTTTTGCGTCTTTCATTAGTTGTGCCTCCACCATTGGGGGAAAAATAACGTTCAAAAATTTCACGAAGCCGGTGTTCAGCAGGAATAGGCTTTCCGGAGGCATTAAAAGATAGGGTTGCCGTTCTTGACTTGTAGCCCACACCCCCGTCGGTTGACAGAGACAAAGAAGGAAAACGAGTGTATTGACAAAGGCTGTCTGCAGCCACTTGGTCTACCGAAATACTATTTTTATATTCTCCCCGTAAATCGCCACCGGTCAAATAGGAATCACCAGCCATATGACCCAAAACTGATCTACTATTGGGATGACTTAAACCACCAATAATGGACATATCCTTTTTGTATGGTGATAAGGGCGCAAGGGATTTGGTTAATTTATAGGTTGTGCCTTCTCCCATAGGAAACCAATTCCAATCTTTGTGATAAGCACTTTCTTTAGGTGGTAAACCCACACCGTTTGGAAAATATAAAAAACACAAGCGTTTGGGCATCAAGGAGGCTGAAAATTTAGAAACTCGGTTCATGGCCATTCCTTCAAAAAAGGGAAGCATACAGGTTACACCCAAGCCCCTTAGAAAAGTTCTACGATCTAAATGCCAAGATTTTTTACTCATCCTCCGAATATTTTATTGTACCAAGTTAACTCTTTTTTATAAAATGAAGGGCTGCTAATGATTTGTTCTATAGCGGTTTGAAATCTGTAATCAGCATCAATCACCTCCTCAACAATGTGTTCAATCTCTTCGGCATCTGCAAATCCAATATCTCGTCCTACCGCATAAGCAAATAAATTTTCTACTAAGGCTTTTGTGAATTCATCTTTCTTAAATTGTAAAATATAATCTTTAATACCTTCAATACCTATTACTTCTGTCCCATCTGGTAATTGTGATTTTGCATCAATAAGGGTTCCGTTTGAAATCAGATGGAAACGCCCGGTGGCATCATAATTTTCGAATACCACTCCATAGGGGTCAATTTTTTGATGACAATCCATACAAGAGGCCTTATTTCTATGTAAAAACAATTGCTCTTTAAGGGAAAGCTTTTCAAAGCCTGGAGTTTCCGGATCGAGTTGTGGCACGTTGGGCGGCGGCGGCGGTGGTTGATCGCCTAGAATTTTTTCTTTTAGCCACACTGCTCGTTTTATGGTATGGGCTTGCACGCCATCAGAATGTCCTGTTAAAAAAGAGCCTTGAGATAGCAACCCGCCCCGCTGCTTTTTTTCTTCCAGGGGTACCGGGCGGAAAGCGTTTCCGCTAACCCCTTCAACCCCATAAAATTCAGCTAAATTTTGATTTAACATTGCAA
>JBMYZB010000137.1:0-4439 GCA_049609945.1 Flavobacteriaceae bacterium | reverse complement strand
TAAATTTGTTTTCTAATAGCTTTTTAGATTCCAACGGATAGGTAATGGATTTTTTTCAAAAGCAGAATACCAAGTTAAATTTTCAAGTCCTGGGTATAAGGACAAGATCGTGCCTATTAAATTCAAAATAGACGGATGGTAATTTGGTAACTTACTTTTAGGGGGAGTTGTAGGTATGCTAATTATTGACCCCGCTACAGGAGCCATGTGGAAAATTGAAACAGAATTTCTTAACGAAACATTAGGCCCAACTACTGCTTCAATTGATCCAGAAATAAAAATTATGAACCTTAACGAGATTCCAGAGAATTGGAAAAATCACTTAGTTAAAGTGAATTGATAATACACCAAAGGAATGGAACTATAGTGAAGAGGGCACGCCAACCTTCGATTGGTTGGCTATACCATTGGTAAGCAGATATTTGCCAGCCGTTTTCCTACTGTTCCCTCATGAAATAGGCTTTGGCAATGCCCGATTCTAGGGTGGTTATGGAAATGAGTTGCCAACCCTGTTTTCCTAAACGATTAAAATTTTCTTCTGTTAGCTCAGATTTTTTAAACACTTTGTTGCTGATAATTTTGTATTCAAAGGTTTTCATATACTAGGATTTACGTTAAAAAAACGAAATTTCTAGTAGAGAAACCTTCCATGAACAAACTAATTATTCTTTTTTATATATTAGTTATGTATAATCAAAACCAATTTAAAAATGAAAAAACTATTTTTTATTAGCACATTTTTGCTTTGTTTGACGAGCCTCCAAGCACAAGTTTATACCCAAATTGAAGAGATAACCCTCAAAGATGGTGTTGTTGACGATTATGAAGCTTTTGAGGCCTTTTGGGGTGTTGTTAAAAAACAAGCCATTGCCGATGGAATGCAAACGGGCTGGTTTGTTTGGAAAGTTGATCCAGAAAGCAATAATAATAACGCCTGGGCAGATTATTTAATCATCAATGTATTTAAAGACAAAGCCCAAATGGAGGCTGTCAATTCTAAACCACAGGGTTGGTGGGTTGATTATGTAAAAGCCGCCCACAAAGGAAAAACGAAAAATAAGGTGGTCAAAAACTATATTGCCGAAACCATGAACAACAAATACCGAGAAAAATCGGTTTCCTATAACAATCAAAGAATTTCAGACTACATGATGCCTGGTGCTAATCCTACCAAAGGATTGGAGGGCTATTATTTGGGTCTAGAAAAACTTAATGACGATTATGTTCCTTTTGAATTAAATTATTTTAAGCCCTCGCACGAAGGCAGAAGATGGTGGTGGGAATTAAACGAAATTGACAGCCGAACTCAAAATGCCTATCAACCCGTGACGCATATTATTTTTGAAATACCCAATGAGAATGCGCCAGAAATTAAGGAAGAAGACCTGACATTTACCCAAAAAATGATGAACAAATATGGCCAAACCACACGAAAACTTCATGGGTGGATGCGTGCCGAATTGGTGCATTGGCAGATGTAAACCAATCTCCTTAAAGCCCTCAAAAAGAGGGCTTTTTTTTGGAATATTGATTTAGTTGGGGCTATAATTCAACCTTTTTTTCTTCTTTTAATTTGTGATGTTTTTAAACACTGGTTTTTTCAGGCAATGAAACGCTTTTTGACCCGCATTTAAGGAACCACTGCGCTAAAAATGAGACGGTTAAAAAGTGTTGTGCTGTTTTCCGAAACGTTTTGGGTTTGCTTGTAAATAATGCCAATTAATTTTTGTTCTGGATCAACAAAATAACCGGTATTAAAATAGCCTCCCCAATAACCTGTACCCACGCTGCCCAATCCGCCCTTGGTATATTCTTGTTCTCTCACCACACCAAAGGCAAGGCCCTGTCCCATATTAAAATAATCGGCCTTTAGGGTGGCACCAATTTGATCTTTAAACAGTAAATCAACGGTCATTTTTCCAAGAATTTGTCGGTTTTTAAATTTTCCTTCGTTTGCAAAAAGGGAAAGAAAATTATAATAATCATCTACCGTACTAGACAAGCCTCCACCTCCAGAAAAAAACCGTTTTGCGCCTTTGGCAGGATAGTTTATATCATATCTGTCATCTTCAAAAAACACCCATTGGTCTTCTTTTTTGGTAAGCACAGGCACCAAGCGAGAGACTTTGTCATCGGGCAAATAAAAATAAGTATCATGCATTTCCAAAGGATCGAAAATGGCCTCTTTAAAATATTGGTCAAGGGGTTTATTAGATACTAATTCTATAAGATATCCCAACACATCTAACCCCACTGCATATGTAAATTCCTCACCTGGAAGATGGTGCAGTGGTAGTTTTGCAAGATGCTTTATAGTGGTTTCAATGGTTACGTCATCTGTTGAAAATCCAATAACACCCCCAGGCATAAAAGTTTGCTTTTCTTTGGCATAAATCGCTCTAATTTTAGGATTAGGATCTATAAAATCATAGCCCATTCCGGAGGTATGGGTAAGCAAATGCCGCACGGTTATTTTTTTATCAATGGCCTTGACGGAGAATGTTGAGTCTTTGGCATTGAATGTTTCCAACAATCCAATGCCTTCAAATTCGGGAATGTATTTTTCTATCGGATCGTCAAAATCTACAAGTCCTTTTTCCCACAAAAGAATAACACCCAGAGAGGTGATGGCTTTGGTCATAGAGGCAATTCTAAAGATGTCATTCGTTTGATAGGCCGCTTGGGTTTCGGGATTTTTTACACCAAAGGCTTTCTTATAAACCACTTCATTGTCTTTGGCTACCAATACAACTGCCCCAGGAATTTGCTGATTCGCCACAGAGGCTTCAATGAGTGAATCAATCAAGGCAAGTCTTTCTGGAGCTAAAGAAGTTCCTTTTTTGTGGTGTGGTTTTGGGTTACAGGCCAACAACAATAGGGCAAGGCAAAATACAATTAACTGATATGCTTTTTTCATTTTATGGTTATTTTTTTAAAGATAATTCTTTTAAATTTTTTCCTCAATCCATTAGCCTTTCATGGTATAGCGTTTGATTGTTTAGTTTTTCTAACACAAAATGATCAAACAATTTTCCTGTGGGTGTAAAGGAGCGGTATTTAAGTTGATTTCCCTCAAGGACAATATGTTGAAAAAGCTGTGTTTGTTCTCCTGCTTTTTGACGAACAGCTCCAAAAGCATCCCATCCCTTTTGATTTACATCATACATTTTACCACCACTAACAGAAACTACATAGACAGGACCTTTCAATTCGTTTTTGTCATTTTTTTTCATTTGCAAAGGGTTTTGAAAAACTGCTCCTCTGGCATAGCTGTGGTCATGACCTTGAAGCGCCAAATCAACCTGATATTTTTCAAAAAGAGGTTGCCAATGTTGGCGTAGTTGTTCATTATCTCTACCTCTTGAGGCAGAAAATACAGGATGATGATAGGTAACCACCGTCCATTTTTTTGGATTGTTAGACAAAACTAATTCAAGCCAATTTGCTTGTTCTTCAATATTTCTATTACTGTTCAGGGCAATCACTCTAAGATTTGGATAATCAATAAAATAGCACGTTTCATTAAGACTCTTTGGCCCGTTGTAGGGAAAAGAAAATTGGTTGTTCCATTGTAACGATAGGGCTCTGTTTTGCTTTGGATATTCTTTGTTAAGCCCTCTATATTCATGGTTTCCTGGAGTGGCAATAGTAGGAATTTGACTGTGAATAAACCCCCCAGCAGCAAACCATTCGTTCCATTGGGTTTCGCTATGAGCATCATTCACTAAATCGCCAGCGTGAATAAAAAAATCAGCTTGGGGTGCTGTTTGATAGGCGGTTCTGATTACCCGAGACCAGAGTTCTAAAATATAGTTTTGAGCATCTCCCACATATAAAAAAGATAGTGGAGCAGGCGTTTCACTTTGGGTCTTAAAATGATACCACTCACTTTTAAACGCAAGGTTTCCGACCCTGTAAGCATAGGTGGTGTTGGGCCTTAAATCTTTAATTATAACCTCAAAATAGGCTGCCTCAAAGCCGTCATTAGTGGCCTGGGAGGTGTCTAACAGTTCTCGACTGGCCATGATTTGTTTTGCCTGCTCTCTAAAGTTGGGGCCATCTCCTGCCACGGCAATTTCCACATATCCATCTTCGATTTGAGTGTTGGTGCGCCAATTGATCCCAATGCTATGAGCCGGATCTTGTTGCGCACTCAACACCACATGATCAGGAAAATGACCAGGGGCTGCCCATGCTTTCATAACGCTTTCTATGTTTTCCGTTTGCGCTTGACTACAAAAAGAATGGCAAAGCATAATGAAAATTATACGTTTTAAATGTGGTTTCATTTGTTTGAGATAATTTGTTGTTTTTGTTCTAAAGCTACAAAAAAAACAAAGCATCAGATTTGATCTAAATATTACCCTTTAAAGAAATAATGTATCTTGTCTTAGGATCTTTACTTATGGATAAACATGCAAAATTTGGTGTATTGGTTG
>JBMYZB010000136.1:0-4440 GCA_049609945.1 Flavobacteriaceae bacterium | reverse complement strand
TGGTAGAGAAAGACAATTGAGCAAAGGTTTGATTGACACCTTCTGTAGCGAAGCGGAATATGATGGAAGCAAAATTGAAAAAGTGGCTACTTTTAATTATAGACCTACAACGGAACTCTTAGAACAACTCATTATAAAAAGCAAAGGTTAATTTTCCTTTCTCCCAAGGTTGTTTAAACTATCTTGTGTGGCCAATAAACGATTTTCAACATTTCGGTGAATTCTCAAATATTGTAAGGGATGTTTAGAATAATAGGCTTCACTATCAGCTAATTGGGCACTATCCACCTTATGTTTTTTATATATGTAGGCCACATTCATAATGGGTTCAAAAAGTTCATTTTTATCCGTGGCAGAACGCAGGCCATTCATAATAGACAGGTCATAAATGATCTTTTCCATTTTTTGAGGAGAAATCAACTTCTCTGGTTTTTGGATTTTAGTCCCATCTGAACAACTTCCTAAAAAAACCAGTAACACCAGAAATCGATAAAAATTTGTGTTCATTACTATCTGTTGTAGGTTAATGCTCTGCCAGCGTGATTACCAATAATTTTCCCTTGGTCAAAAACCAGTTGCCCGTTCACAAATGTTTTTTCTACTGTTCCAGAAAAAGTAGTGCCTTCAAAGGGAGACCATCCACATTTGTATAAAAGAGACGCTTTGGTTACCGTAAAAGATTTATTAAGATCCACCAAAACCAAATCGGCAAAATATCCCTCTTTTAAAAATCCTCGGTCTTGAATTTGAAATAACAGAGCTGGGTTATGACAGGCTTTGGTTACCATGTGGGAGAGGCTGATTTTTTGTTGATTTACTGCCGTTAGCAGGGCTGGTAGGGCATGTTGCACCAAGGGTCCACCTGAAGGAGCATTTAAGTATTTTTGATTTTTTTCTTCCCATGTGTGGGGCGCGTGATCTGTTGCCAAAACATCCAACCTATCATCATTAAGAGCCTCCCATAGCCCTTCTCTATCTTGGGCTGTTTTCACAGCCGGATTCCATTTGATCAAACTGCCTTTAGATGCATAATCTGCTTCTGAAAACCAAAGGTGGTGAGTACAAACCTCTGCCGTAATCTGCTTTTTTTCCAAGGGAATATCATTTCTGAAAAGAGCGAGTTCTTTAGCTGTAGAAAGATGAAAAACATGCAAACGTGCTCCCGTTTCTAAAGCTAGTGCCACCGCCTTGGAAGAGGAAAGAAAACAGGCTTCTTCACTTCTAATATGAGGGTGTTCAGTAATGGGAATATTTTCACCGTATGTTGCTTTGGCCTTTTCAAGATTTGATTTTATGACCGATTCTTCTTCACAGTGTACTGAAATTAACAACGGGCATTGTGAAAAAATTTGACGTAATGTTTCCGAATTATCAACCAACATATTACCAGTTGAAGAACCTAAAAAAAGTTTTAAAGCAGCGGCCTTTTTAACATCCAAAGTCAAAATGGCCTCAAGGTTATCGTTGGTGCCACCAAACATAAACCCATAGTTGGCCGCAGACGTTTTAGCAGCACACGCCAATTTGTCTTCTAATGCCTGATGGGTAGTGGTTTGGGGTTGGGTGTTAGGCATTTCGATAAAAGAAGTAATTCCTCCTGCCACAGCTGCTCTAGATTCTGAAGCTATGGTGGCTTTGTGGGTGAGCCCCGGTTCTCTAAAATGTACTTGGTCATCAATCAGACCGGGAAGCAAGTGGCACCCTTTGGCGTCAATCAATGTTTCATCTGGGTGGGGAGCAATTTCTGGAGCAATTTTGGCAATGCGATCTCCTTGAATTAGGACTTGCTGTAATTTCATTTGACCTTCATTCACCAGAGTGGCGTTGATTATTCTTATGTAAGACCCAACTCCATCCATTCTATTGTTTTTTAAAGCGTAAATATAGTACCCCAAACAATGCTTCCCAAATGATATTTCCATGCATTTTGGATTTTCCTAAAGAACGATTCACAAAAATGATTGGGTGTTCTATCCACTTAAAACCGCGTTTCCATAATTTATATTTCATTTCAATTTGAAAAGCATAGCCCACAAAACGTATTCGATCTAGATCTAAAGTCATAAGGGCTTTTTTTGTGTATCCCACATAGCCTGCAGTGGGATCTTTGATGGGCATATTGGTGATCCATTGAACATATAAGGAAGCAAAATAAGATAAAAAGATTCGTCCAATAGGCCAATTGACCACACTTATGCCGTTCACATATCGCGAGCCGATAACAAGATCATGATGGTCTAAATGTTTAATCAATTTGGGTAATTCTTTTGGGTTATGAGAAAAATCAGCATCCATTTCAAAAATAAAATCATACTCTTTTTTCATAGCCCATTTAAATCCCTCAATATAGGCTGTTCCTAGCCCTTCCTTTGCAGGCCGCACCAACAAATGTAGTCTACTTTGAAAGTGTTGTATTAGCGATTTGACAAGGTCACCCGTCCCATCTGGAGAACTATCGTCCACCACCAATAACTCAACCTCGGGCAAAGTCTTTAAAATTGTTTCTACAAGAGAAACAATGTTATCCTTTTCATTAAAGGTAGGTATGATAATTATTCCTTTTTTCATGGGCTATATATGATCACAAAGTAAAAACAATCTGTTGATTTTTGCAGCCTTATTTTCTTTTTTAAGAAATGGTTTACTTTTGAAGCATGGAGGATTGGATACCAAGAGTGTTGCAAAATCAAGATGAAATCAGTTTGTTTCTTTTCTTAAACTTATTGGTTCTCTTAAACATAAAACGAAGTATACCCATGGGATTGGATGTACTTTTTAGAAGACTTCTAATGAATTCTCAGGTTTTAGTTAATATCCTATTCCCCTTTTTTCATTTTTTGCATATCGGAAGCCTTATTATTGCCGCCAGTGGTTTTAGTTTGTGGTTTTTTACCTTCTTTGCTTTGATTCATTCAAATACGTCTTTATCCATAGCCACCTTTTACAGTTTTTTTTCTGTACTGATTGTCTTTATTTTCACCAGAGCACTATTTATTCGTTTTGTGTTAAAAAAACTTGGTTATTGGAAAGAAAAAAGAAGTTTTTATTTCAGTAACCTAATGATTTACTTTTACGTTGGTCTTATGTTGTTATTATTCCTTTTACTTTACTATTTCAGTTTTAAAAACATGTTGTTTTTTGGCATGGGAAGCATTCTGATTTTTGGGTTCTGGCTTTTTTTACAAAGCCGATTTTTTATTCTGTATCTAATTGGTCATCTAAAAGAGATTATCTATTTAATTTTTTATCTTTGTTGCCTGAATTTAGCTCCCTGGCTGTGGATATATAAACAGCTTTTCTAGGGGCCAAAAATGAAAAGGCAAATGAAAGTGAAAACAGTTTTGGTTTCCCAACCCGAACCCTCTTCTGAGAAGTCTCCATACACAAGACTAAAAGAGAAACATAAACTAACCATTGACTTTAGACCTTTTATTTATGTGGAAGGCATGACAGCTAAGGAAGTTCGTCAACAAAAAATAGATTTCAGCAAATTTGACAATGTTATTCTTTGTAGCAGAAACGCTGTAGATCATTTTTTTCGACTTTGTGAAGAAATGCGTCACAAAGTACCCGACAACACAAAATATTTTTGTCAATCGGAAGCTGTGGCATACTATCTTCAAAAATATGTAGTATATCGCAAAAGGAAAATCTACGTTGGAGAACGCCTTTTAAATGATCTAGAAAGCGTTTTTAAGAAATTTGGAAATGAAACTTTTCTATTACCAACTTCAGATATTTTAAAACCCGAAATTCCAACTTTTTTAGACAAAATGAAAATTGATTGGAAACGAGCTGTGCTATACAAAACAGTGGTAAGCGATCTTTCTGATTTAAGGGATGTTTATTATGATGTACTAGTATTTTTTAGCCCTTCAGGTATTGAATCCTTATTTAAGAATTTTCCCAATTTCGAACAAAACAATACCCGCATTGCAGTGTATGGAAAAACAACTATGCAGGCGGCAGAGGCAGCAAAATTAAGAATAGACATTCAGGCTCCTACACCAGAAACACCCTCTATGACCATGGCTATTGAAAAATATATAGAGGGAAAAAAATAATACTAATAGCCCTTTAGGTTTTAAAAAAGTGTATTATTTGCAACACCCAACCCACAATGAGACACAACCCTCCGAGGGGGGTGATAGGACCCAAAAAAGCAACCTTCAATTGATGCAGGCTTTGGGTAGATAAAAGAAAAATGCTTCCTGAAAAAAGCAATAACCCTATTCCAAACAAAAGTAATGTCCACAACTGCATACGCGGAGCACTCTCATGTAAAACAGAAAACAATAACAAGGCCAGGGCATGATACATCATATAACGCACCCCAACTTGAAAGGATTCCAAACTCTCTATCGGTATTTTTTCTTTTAGACCATGTGAAGCAAATGCTCCCAAAACAACCGCAATCAATGCAAAAAAACAACCCCACAA
>JBMYZB010000135.1:0-4452 GCA_049609945.1 Flavobacteriaceae bacterium | reverse complement strand
ACTTTCTGATGAACTCAGTGCACTATACCACCAAACTTTGCGCCGTTTTCGATAGTTTTTTTTGTAAAAATTGCCCTGTGTAGGAATGGGGAAGGGCTGCAATTTGCTCTGGTGTGCCTTGGCCTACTAAATTTCCGCCCCGATCTCCGGCTTCTGGGCCGAGGTCAATCAGGTGATCTGCACATTTGATTAGATCTAAATTGTGTTCCACCACCACCACCGTATGTCCTTTGTCTAAAAGAGCTTTAAAAGAAGCGAGGAGTTTTTTAATATCATGAATATGCAATCCTGTGGTGGGTTCATCAAAAATAAACAAAACCTTTTCTTTAGTGATGCCTTGACCCAAGAACGAAGCCAATTTGATGCGTTGTGCTTCGCCGCCAGAAAGTGTGGCTGAAGATTGCCCTAGGGTTATATAACCCAAGCCCACTTCTTGCAAGGGCTGCAACTTATTAATGACCTTATTCTGTTGGTGTTGCTTAAAAAAAGCAATAGCATCATCCACGGTCATGTTGAGAATAGCATCAATATTTTTACCTTGAAAAGCAATGTCTAATACTTCCTTTTTAAATCGTTTTCCTTGGCAATTCTCACAAGTAAGCACTACATCGGCCATAAATTGCATTTCAATGGTCACGGTGCCTTCGCCTTTACAAACTTCACACCGCCCTCCTTCTACATTAAACGAAAAATGTTTGGGTTGTAGATTTTGAATTTTAGCTCTTTTTTGTTTGGCGAACAAAGCTCTTATTTCATCATAGGCCTTGCTGTATGTTACAGGGTTTGAGCGAGAGGAACGTCCAATGGGGTTTTGATCCACAAATTCAACGCTTTTGAGAAGGGATAAATCGCCTGATAATTTTGAATGACTTAAGGGCTTTTGGCTATAAATGTCAAAATGCCGCAGCATAGCAGGATAGAGAATTCCTTTCACCAAACTACTTTTTCCACTGCCCGACACACCACTAACCACACTTAAACAGCCAATAGGAAAATGGACGTCAATATTTTTTAGGTTGTTGGCTCGGGCGCCTTCAATCGTAATTTTCTTTTTTGAATTTCGACGTTTGGCAGGAATGGCAATGTGTTTTTCTCCCTTAAGATAAGCTGCTGTTAGCCCTGTAGACTTCATAAAGTCTTTGGGCATACCTATACCCACAACCTTGCCCCCGTGGCTTCCTGCTTCTGGGCCAATGTCCACAAGCCAATCAGCCGAAAGCATCATTTCTTCATCGTGTTCTACCACAATAACTGTGTTACCCAAATCTCTGAGATTTTGTAAAACTTCGATCAGTTTTTGATTGTCTTTAGAATGTAGCCCAATGGAGGGTTCATCTAAAATATATAAAGACCCCACTAAACTACTGCCAAGAGACGTGGCCAATTGAATGCGTTGAGATTCGCCTCCGGAAAGGGAACTAGACCTTCGGTTTAGCGTTAAATAGCCTAATCCTACCTCATCTACAAAGCGCAAACGACTTTTGATTTCTAACAAAATACGACTGGCAATGGCAGTTTCATGAGGGGTTAGTTCTAGGGTGTCAAAAAAACTCATCAAATTTCTTATGGGTAGTGTCAAAAGTTCGGATAAACTTCTTTGCCCCACTTTCACATAGCTGGCCTCTTCTCGCAATCGGGAACCTTTGCAACTGTTGCATTGGGTTTTTCCTCTATAGCGGGATAACAACACTCGATTTTGAATTTTATAGTTTTTAGCTACAATTTTTTTGAAGAATTGATTGATGCCTTTAAAATATTCATTCCCTTCCCAAAGCAAGTCTTTTTGTTCGGTAGTCAATTCAAAGTAAGGTGTGTGAATTGGAAAATCGAAGTGATATGCATTTTTGATTAAATCGTTATAATATTTTTTATAGCCGGTACTTTTCCACGGGGCAACCGCGTGGTCATACAGCGTTGCTGCACTATTGGGAATTACCAATTCAGGGTCAATGCCAATCACATCTCCAAAACCTTCGCAGGTGGGGCAAGCCCCAACTGGATTGTTAAAACTAAACAAATGTATGTTGGGTACGGTAAAAGTGAGTCCATCAAGAGTAAAGGCATTGGAAAAAGAAATTTCTTTTTGAGTGTCCAGCGGATAGAGGCTGCAGCGGCCTTTGCCTTCATAAAATGCAATTGAAACAGCATCGGCCAAACGTTGAAAAAAATCTTCTTCATGGCGTATCACCAAGCGATCAACCACCAAATGAAATGGCTGTGTGGGTACTTTTTTGAGTGATTCTAGCCGAATAACTTCTTTGTTTACCAATATTCGAGCAAATCCCTGTTGTTTGAAAATATTGATTTTATCAGAAAAGCTTCTGTGCATTTCCTTTTCAACTGGTGCCAATAACAAAATTTTCTCCCCTTCATTTCGTTTCTTAACTGCATCCACAACATCACTTACCGAGTCTTTTTTCACTACCTGTCCTGAGATTGGAGAGTAGGTTTTTCCGATACGTGCAAAGAGGAGTTTTAAATAATCATATATTTCTGTTTTAGTACCCACCGTGGAGCGGGGGTTGGTGCTGCTAACTTTTTGTTCTACTGCAATGGCGGGAGAAAGCCCTTTAATGTAATCTACTTTTGGTTTGTTAAGACGCCCCATAAACTGACGGGCATAAGAAGAGAGACTTTCCACATAGCGTCTTTGCCCTTCGGCATACAAGGTGTCAAAAGCCAAGGTAGATTTTCCAGATCCTGATAGCCCTGTGATCACTATAAATTTATTTCGAGGCAATGCTAAATCAATGTTTTTTAAGTTATTGAGAGTAGCACCCTTTATGAGAATAAACTTTTTTGGATCTTGATTTAGCAATTTTTCCATAAGTAAAATACAAGGATGCAAATTACGATTTTATAGACAAAATAAAAGTCCTGCTTTGACTTATTCTTTAATGCTCTGGAATGCTTTTTATGTGATACTGTTGTGAATATTTAGGGGCAGTATGTTAGGATTTTTATTTTTTTGTTATCTTTGAGAAAATTATTGTTGCCTATACGCATAAAACTACTTTGAAATTGTAACGGAATTTTTAACAGCAATATCTTATTGCAAAAAGTAGTTTTAATATGCAACACCTCCAAGTCCAAACACCTGATTCTCTATTAGTATCTCACTACATTAACGGTGATGAAATAGCTCTTGAACATTTAATTAAAAAGCACGAACAAAGAATTTTTAATTTCATTTATTCGAAAGTTCTTGATCGTGAAACTGCCGAAGATATTTTTCAAGAAACCTTTATTAAAGTAGTTAAAACTCTAAAAAATGGAGTTTATAATGAGGAGGGTAAGTTTTTACCATGGGTTATGCGAATTTCACACAATCTTGTTATTGATCATTTTAGAAAAAAAAATAGGATTCCGGCCATAGAAACCAAAGAAGAATTTGATATTTTCCAAATTATAGGAGATGGTACCTTAAATGTTGAAGGTCTTTTAATAAATGATCAAATTATTGCCGATTTGCAGCGATTGGTGCAAGAACTTCCTGAAGATCAAAAGGAAGTGTTACAAATGCGTTTGTATCGAGACATGAGTTTTAAAGAAATTGCTGAACAAACCCAAGTGAGCATTAACACAGCCTTAGGCAGGATGCGTTATGCTATCATAAACTTAAGAAAACTCATCGAAGAAAATAAAATTAGTTTAATCTAGCTACAATATTGTGGTTTTTCATTCGTTATAATGTTAAATCACATTTATGGAAAAAAACTACTCGAAAAAACCCCCTTTATCGAATAAATCGGCATCATTAAAGCCGCGTCAAGTAACTATCAAAAGGATTTTGGCTTTCTCTAAAGCATACCAGCCGAAAGATCCCATTGACAATATCATTTATAAAAATTAAGTTTTTTTGCGATAGGTATTAAGAACTGATTTTCTTCCTATTTTCTGGGTGATTATATCTTTCTGTAAGTTCCATCCCCGGGCGGGACAATATTGTCTACCATACCATATAATTTGAAGGTGCAATTCATTCCATTTTTCTTTTGGAAAGAGTCGTTTTGCATCTCTTTCCGTTTGCACCACATTTTTTCCGTTAGAAAACCCCCACCGATACATTAATCGATGAATGTGAGTATCTACTGGAAAAGCAGGTATGCCAAAGGCTTGTGCCATCACCACACTGGCCGTTTTATGTCCCACTGCGGGTAAAGCTTCTAAGGCTTCAAAATCTTGTGGCACTTGTCCCTCATGCTTTTCAATTAATATATGAGATAGTTCATAAATTCCCTTTGATTTCATAGGAGAAAGTCCCACAGGACGAATAATTTCTCGAATCTCCTCTTGGTTGAGCCGCACCATCTCTTGTGGAGTTCTGGCACGGGCAAAAAGAAGCGGTGTGATTTGATTCACCCTAATATCGGTGCTTTGTGCCGATAGCAAAACAGCAATAAGTAGCGTGTAAGGGTCGCTGTGGTCTAAAGGTATGGGAATTTTAGGATA
>JBMYZB010000134.1:0-4523 GCA_049609945.1 Flavobacteriaceae bacterium | reverse complement strand
TTCGGTGTAGCGATAAGCCAAACCATCGGCTTCAAAATATTGGGGAGTAATATCTGTAATAGCGCTGTCCCATTGATAATTTTGTAGGAGCACAACCTTAACGTTTGTTTCTGGATTTTGAAAAATAAAGTTTGTGGGGCTAATTTTAAATTGTAAACTTTGATGCGTTTCAAAAAAGGCTAAATTTTGCGATCGGTATACTCCTGCAGCAACTGTAGCTTGGTTTTCAAAGACACAAAATTTTCTACTAAAAACCAATTCGTCAGAAGCATCATAAATTTCAAGAAGATAGTTACCAGAAACCAATAGTTGTGTATTTTCATTCGGTAGTTTCAGTTCAAAATGGGTATAGGGTTGAAGGGTGTTAAAGGATGTGCTAAAGGTTTGGATGCGTACATTGTCAAATCCACGAAAAATTTCATTTGAAAATAAAACAGAAGGGGTCCAATCGGCATTAAAATGTTTAAGTTTATAGTAATAGTCATTGACTTGAGATGACAAGTCATCAAAACGCAAAGTGAGCAATCCATCAAGGGAAATGATAGGAAAAGGTTGCATTTCTTGTGTACCACTAAACAAAATAGATTTGATATGATCAGGCGGAATGACCTCAATAGTCTCTTGTGAATGGGCCACTGTTTGACAAATAACCCAAAGCAGTATCATGTAGCTGAGCATCAAATTTTTTTTTACTCTTTTCATCACACGGGCTTTGATTTAAGCTCAACACAAAGATGCGTAAAATTAAAAAGTTAAACAGCTATTTAGAATAAATATAAATAATCATTTTTCACCCTTAAATACTTTACTGAAAAGTGCGTTTATTAGTACATTTGTGCGGTTTTAGAATTTTATTGATGAATCATAAAAAAGGCATTCGAACCAGACGAGGCGCCAACATAAAGATCAAAGGGGAAGCCGACAAAATCTTAGGAAATGAACCCCAATCAATCACATTTGCAATTTACCCAGACGATTTTTTTAGTCTCATACCCAAATTACTTTTGAAAGAAGGTGATGTTGTGAAAAGAGGAACTCCAATTTTTTATAGCAAAGAAAATCCTGACATACAAATTGTTTCTCCGGTGGCTGGAAAAATAGAGCAGATTGTTCGTGGACCAAAACGAAAAATCGAAAGAATAATTATCCAAGCGGCCCAAGAGCAAGAAGTAGAATTGTTAGCTATTAAAGACATTGAAGAATTAAGTGCAGCAGAAATTAAGGATATATTATTGCGAAGTGGTGCATGGCCTTTCATTCAGCAACGGCCGTATGGTGTGATTGCCGATCCAAACAGTACCCCCAAAGCCTTATTTGTTTCTGCCGTTGATACAGCTCCCTTAAGTGTGGATTTTGAATTTCTTTTAAAAAATCAGAAAGAAGCCTTTAAAATGGGGATTAAGGTGCTGTCTAAGCTTATTGGCCAAGCCGTTCAACTGGGTGTTTCACCTCTAGAAATTTCGCATTACGAAGCCCTCGAAGATGTCGATCTTTATACCGTTGAAGGGCCCCATCCCGCAGGGAATGTGAGTGTCCACATTCATCATTTTAATCCCATAAACCCTGGCGAGAAAGTTTGGGTGGTACAACCAGAAGATGTTGCTAACATTGGGCGACTTTTCCAAGAAAAGAGTTTTTCTTCAAAGCGTATTGTTGCAGTGGTCGGAAATGCAGTGGGAAAACCACACTACATAAACACAACCCTTGGCGCTGAGGTGGCTCCTTTATTGGAAATGGCGACTGTTACTTCAGAAAATAGTAGAATAATAAATGGAGATGTTTTCACTGGAACTGCAACCGCTTCCAACGGCCATTTAGGATATTTTAATAATCAGCTTACAATTATTCCAGAAGGAAATCAATATCGTATGTTTGGTTGGCTGCCCTTTGTAGATAACGCTATTCCTAGTTTATCTAAAACTTCTTTTTCATGGTTTTTGGGCAAGAATGGTTATGACGTAAATACAAATCTAAATGGCGAAGAGCGCGCTTTAGTGGTAACCGGCGAAATGGAAAAACTTTTGCCCATGAATCTCTTTCCAATGCAACTCCTAAAAGCATGTATGGCCCAAGACATTGAAAAAATGGAGGCTCTAGGCATATATGAGGTTGTTTCAGAAGATTTTGGGCTGATTGATTTTGCCAATACCTCTAAAATTGAGGCTCAACAAATAATACAAGATGCTATTGCATTAATGATTAAAGAAGTAGGATAAAAAACTGAATGTATGAATGCGATAAGAAGACAATTTGATAAAATTAGAAGACCCTTTGAAAAAGGACAGAAATTGGAACGCTTTGCTCCGGCTATCAATGCCTTTGAGACGTTTTTATTTGTTCCGAATCACACAACACAAAAAGGGGCACACATTAGAGATGCTGTAGATTTAAAGCGTACCATGGTAACGGTAATCTTAGCTTTGATGCCAGCCCTTTTCTATGGAATATATAACACAGGCTATCAGCATTTTAATCAATTGGGTGAAGCATTCACCTTCTGGGATGCTTTTATGCATGGTGCATGGAAAATTGTACCCATGATTATTGTGTCCTATGTTGTTGGGCTTTCCATTGAGTTTGCTTTTGCAGTCTATCGGGAACATGAAGTAAACGAAGGTTATTTGGTTACCGGACTGCTGATTCCCATGATTATGCCGGTAGATATTCCCTTGTGGATGGTTGCTATTTCAGTGGCCTTTGCCGTTTTAATTGCAAAAGAAGCCTTTGGAGGCACCGGAATGAATATTCTCAATCCGGCCTTAACGGCACGTGCTTTTGCCTTTTTTGCATACCCCACCTATATGTCCGGAAACAAAGTATGGGTATCGGAAGCTTCAGCTGTTGACGGCATATCTGGAGAAACCATTTTAGGAACCTTAGCTGCAGGAGGTAATGTACAATATTCCTTTTTTGAAATGTTTGAAGGGGCTATTCCTGGTTCCATTGCAGAAACCTCTACCCTTTGGATTGCAGTTGGCGCTTTGATTTTAATTGTGACCGGTATTGGAAGCTGGCGCATTATAGCGGGTGGTATATTAGGTGCAGCTTTGATGGGCTTTTTATTCAATTTGTGGAGTGCCAACCCACTCATGTCTTTTTCATGGGTCAACCATTTGGTGGTTGGAGGCTTTGCTTTTGGTATTGTGTTTATGGCTACTGACCCAGTATCGGCGGCACAAACCACCAAAGGCAAATGGATTTACGGCGTTTTGGTTGGTATCTTTTGTATAATGATTCGCGTGTTTAATCCCGCTTATCCTGAAGGTGTGATGTTAGCCATTTTGTTGATGAACGTTTTTGCTCCCACCATTGATCATTATGTTGTAAATGCTAATATTCAGAAAAGAAAAAAACGTTGGCTAACCCAACAAGAAAATTTAAAAACTGCTTAATTTATGAATAGAGATAGTAATCTTTATACGTTTTTATTTGCCACCCTCATGGTTTTTGTTGTGGCCTCTGTATTAGCATTTACGGCCACTTCTTTAAAAGACCTGCAAGCCGAAAATGTACGCTTAGAAAAAATGCAAAATATTCTGGCAACCATTGGTGTAGAAACCAACAGAGAACAAGCAGAATCCCTTTACAAACAATATGTGGTGGAAGAATTGGCTTTAAAAAATGATGGTACTGTAGACACAGCCGTTGATGCTTTTACCGTAAAATTAAATACCGAACTAAAGAAAGATGTCAACGACCAACGCTTTCCGCTCTATGTGGCTCAAGTGGAAACAAACACCTTCTACATTGTTCCCCTCAGAGGTGCAGGGTTATGGGATGCCATTTGGGGCTATTTGGCATTACTAGAAGACAACAACACTATAAAAGGAGCCGTGTTTGACCACAAAGGAGAAACGGCAGGTTTAGGTGCTGAGATCACACAAAAATGGTTTCAAGACCGTTTTGTTGGCGAGAAGATTTTAGATCAAGCCGGAAACTTGAAAGGCATTGCTGTTTCAAAAACAAATAACGATCCTAATGGCACAGATAAAAACGATCATGAGGTGGATGCCATATCCGGAGCTACCATCACTGGAGATGGGGTGACCGACATGATTAAAGAGCGATTGATCCACTATATGCCTTATTTCAAAAAGCAGTCGCTGTCTATGGCTTTAAATGAATAATTATGAGCGCAAAAAAAGAAACACGAAAACCCGTTTTTTTCTTCCTCAATAGCGAAGGAGAATCATTGTTGTCTAAAAAAAACCGAAAACTTTTATCGGATCCCTTAGATGACAACAATCCCATAACCGTTCAAGTATTGGGTATTTGTTCTGCCTTGGCCATCACCGTACAGCTTAAACCTGCCGTGGTAATGAGCATTTCCGTAATGGCTGTAATGGCTGCTAGTAATGTGATCATATCCTTGTTGCGCAACCTTATTCCCAATCGTATTCGAATAATTGTTCAATTGGTGGTGGTTGCCGCCATGGTTATTTTGGTAGATCAAATTCTACGGGCTTATGCTTATGACGTAAGTAAGGAGCTCTCCATATTTATTGGATTGATCATCACCAACT
>JBMYZB010000133.1:0-4524 GCA_049609945.1 Flavobacteriaceae bacterium | reverse complement strand
ACTTGGGTAGTCACGAAATTCAAAAAGCTTTTGAGGAAAATCCAATTTTTGAAACCGCAGAAAATGTGGCCAAAGAAAGGGTCATGGCTTTATTACGACAAACCATTCGTCCAGAATTCTTAAATCGCATTGATGACATCGTATTGTTTTCACCCCTCACCCAAGAGGAAATTAAACATATTGTGCGTTTGCAATTTAAGGCCATCAAAAAGCGATTAGCAGCACAAGACACCCTCCTTGAACTCAGTGATGAGGCTTTAGAGGCATTGGCTAAAATGGCCTTTGATCCACAATATGGTGGGCGTCCCGTGCGGCGGGTACTACAGGAGCGATTGCTCAACCCCTTAAGTAAAATGTTGTTAGAAAATACTTTGAAAAAAGAAGACCCTTTACTTGTTGACTTTTTTGAAGATGCCATTGTCTTTCGTAGTGCTGCGCCCACTAGGGTCTAAAAGTGTACCTTTGCGGTATGCAAAAGCAGGTGAACATTAAAAACAAGCGTGCACGGTTTGAATACGAATTAATCGATCAATATACCGCAGGGATTGTTTTAACCGGAACTGAGATCAAATCAATTCGCAATAGCAAGGCCTCCATAGCCGAAAGTTTTTGCGAATTTAATGAAAGAGGTGAACTTTTTGCTATTAATATGTATGTTGAGGAGTATGCCTATGGAACACGCTATAACCACAAACCGCGTAATGCCCGAAAACTTTTGCTTAATAAAAAAGAATTAAAAAAGCTGGAGCGTGAAGTAAAAAATGTGGGACTTACCATAGTGCCGCTTCGCCTGTTTATCAATGATAAAGGATTTGCCAAATTACAAATTGCATTGGCTCGAGGAAAAAAGTTATTCGACAAACGAGAAACCCTCAAAGACCGAGATAACAAAAGAAATCTTGATCGTGTTAAAAAGAATTTTAATAACTAACATCGCCCTTTCCTCCTCTCTTTAGGTATATTCGCTAGGCTGTATTTTACTATCTTAGTGAAGCAAATATTCAAATTCCGATAGGTTTATGACTTTTCAATACCTTTTTAAGTCCTTTCTAGCGTTTTCTTTTCTATTGCTTTCTGTTGGCTGTGAGCGTAAAATGGAACGGATGGGACTTCCAAATATCATAGTGGTCTTAGCTGATGATCTAGGCTATGGCGATCTTTCTGTTTATGCTCCCAACAATAAAATTAAAACGCCCCACCTAGACCAAATGGCGCAAGCAGGACTTCGCCTTACTGATGCCCACACGCCAGCTGCTGTGTGTACCCCCACCCGATATGGCTTGTTGACGGGTCGATACAATTGGCGAAGCCGTTTAAAACATGGTGTACTTACTGGCAAATCTAAAGCCTTAATTCCAAAAACCAGAACCACCCTTGCTTCGCTATTAAAACGAAAGAATTATAATACCGCCTTTATTGGCAAATGGCATTTGGGCTGGGATTGGGCCCTAAAAAAAGCTGTTGACTCAACTGGAACAGGTTGGAACGCTGGAGATTTTGAAAATATTGATTTTTCTAAACCCATCCAAAATAGTCCCAATAGTTTAGGTTTTGATTATAGTTATGGTCACTCCGGATCCTTAGATATGGCACCTTATGTGTATGTTGAAAATAGTAGGCCCACTGCCATACCCACAAACAATACGGTTAACAGAGGTGTTTACTCATGGTGGCGAGAAGGCCCTACAGCACCTGATTTTGTCCATGAAGAAGTAACCCCCCATTTTTTTAGTCAAGGTATTGCATACATCAAAGAACAAGCACCGAAAAAACAGCCGTTTTTTCTTTATTTAGCTCTTCCATCACCACACACTCCCATTTTACCCACTAAACCTTGGCAAGGTAAAAGCCAATTGAATCCTTATGGCGACTTTACCATGATGATTGATGCTTATATGGGAAGGCTTATTAAAACTTTGGAAGAAGAAGGTATGACAGAAAACACACTATTGATTTTTACTAGTGATAACGGCTGTTCTCCAGCAGCAAAAATTGATGAAATGCAATCGAAAGGACATTTTCCTAGTGCCCAGTTCAGAGGACATAAAGCCGACTTATATGAGGGTGGACATCGTGTGCCTTTTTTGGTACAATGGCCTAAGACCATCCCCAAAGGAACGGTTTCTGATCAAACCATTTGTCTGACTGATATGCTGGCCACCTTTGCCGCTATTACCGAACAACAACTCGATCCCAATGAGGGTGAAGACAGCTTTAATTTGTTGCCGCTTTTTAAAATGCCCCGTTGGGATATCCCCATCAGAGAGGCCACTGTTCACCATTCTATAGACGGACGCTTTGCAATACGCAAAGGTCCTTGGAAACTACTACTAAATCCGGGCTCTGGAGGGTGGAGTTTTCCTACCGATAAGGACCTAAAAAAAATGAACCATCTTCCAGCTGTACAACTCTACCATTTAGAAGACGATCCGCAAGAGTCTAAAAACCTTGAAAAACAATATCCTGAACAAGTGAAAGCCCTAAAGCAATTGCTTGAATATTACATCACAGTTGGAAGAAGTACACCTGGGAAACCACAACAAAACGATGCTATCGATTTTGAATGGAAGCAAATTAGTTTTTTAAATGGAGCCGAAAACTAATTTTTATTTTCTAACATTGGCACAAAACGAAACGCACCACAGTTTTCTTTATCAAAATGGTGTGGTGCTGTGCGTGTATAGCAAAACATTTGTTGCTTTTCGGTACCCACAGGAATAACTAATCGACCACCAATGGCTAGTTGTTCCAAAAGCGCTTCGGGTACTTTAGGAGCTGCGGCTGTAACAATAATTCCATTGTATGGAGCCGCTTCGACAAACCCCTTGTAGCCATCACCAAAAATGACTTTTTTGGGGTTTAAATGTAATTTTTTGAAGAGGCGCTGGGTCTTTTTAAATAATTCATTTTGTCGTTCTACAGTGTAGACCTGTGCACCAAGTTGAAGTAATACTGCTGTTTGATAACCAGAGCCCGTACCAATTTCTAAAATTTTATCATTTGGTTTAATTCTCAAAAGACTGGTTTGAAAAGCGACCGTATAGGGTTGTGATATGGTTTGTTCTGCCGCTATAGGATAGGCCTTGTCTTCATAGGACCAATTTTCCAAACCTCTATCCATAAAAAAATGACGTGGGACGGCAGCCATAGCCTGTAGCACTGGCTTATCCTGAATTCCTTTTTGAGCGATCAACTTCACCAAATGTCTACGCTGCCCTTGATGTTTTGGAAGATCATGCATGGAAGCAAAAATAATTTAGTTTCTGCCAAAATCCATATTTTGATTGTATTTTTGAAGACTACACACACAAAGATGTTAAGAATTGGTGTTTTAGGAGTTGGTCATTTGGGAAGAATCCATTTGCAACAAATTCAGGCTTCAAGTGTTTATGAATTAGTGGGATGTTATGACCCAGATCAGGAAGCACTCAGGCGAGCCATAAAAGAATATAATCTTCCTCATTTTGACAATGTAAATACATTGTTTGAGGCCGTTGACGTGGTCTCTATTGTAACTCCCACTCTATCTCATTTTGAGATGGCTAAACAGGCCATAGCTCAAGGAAAGCACGTCTTTATCGAAAAACCCTTAGCAAAAACTGACCAAGAAGCCCAACAACTCATTACAATGGTTCGTGAGAAAGGAGTTTGTGCACAGGTGGGCCATGTTGAACGGTTTAATCCGGCTTTTGAAGCCGTGGAAGGAAGCATTACACAGCCTATGTTTATTGAAACGCATAGATTGGCTGAATTCAATCCTAGAGGCACCGATGTTTCAGTGGTTTTAGATTTAATGATTCATGATATCGACATTATTTTGAGTCTCGTAAAATCAACTATTAGACAAATCAGCGCATCTGGGGTTTCAGTAATTAGTGACACACCTGATATTGCCAATGCCAGAATCGAATTTGAGAACGGTTGTGTGGCCAATTTAACTGCCAGTAGAATTTCACTCAAAAAAATGCGAAAATCACGCTTTTTTCAAAAAGACGCTTACATTGCTGTTGATTTTTTGGCACAAAAAGTAGAAGTAGTAAAAATTAAAGAGGCGCCCAAAGAAAAGGATGATTTTGCTATCATTTTAGAGAATGCTGAAGGCCAAAAAAAACAGATCTACTTCGAAAATCCAAACATTGCCAAGACCAATGCAATTCGTCAAGAATTGGAAGATTTTGCCACCGCTATCGAGAATCATACACCCCCACGGGTGAGTTTGGAAGATGGGGCACAAGCTCTAGCAGTGGCTCATCGCATTATTGCTACCATGCAAAAGCAAACGGATTAAAAATGAGTGTTGCTACAAATTTGAATGCGTTCAAAAAGGAGCTTTCTCACTCTGTAGAATTGGTGGCCGTTTCAAAAACCAAACCCCCTGCATTGATCATGGAAGCCTACGCTGCTGGGCAACGACATTTTGGTGAAAATAAAATTCAAGAAATGACCTCCAAATGGGAAATGTTGCCTAAAGATATTGCTTGGCATATGATTGGGCATGTCCAAACCAATAAGGTAAAATATATG
>JBMYZB010000132.1:0-4587 GCA_049609945.1 Flavobacteriaceae bacterium | reverse complement strand
TAACTACCCCTATTTCGTGCATAAAACCGTAGTAAAGCAATTTTTTTTATGGCGAATTAGAAATTTCAACCAACTAAAATCTAAATAAATAGGAATTTTTCATTTATTTTGTGCATCCTAACTATTTAAAATTAAAATCAATGAAAAAAATAATAGCAATTGCAGTAATAGGTTCTTTAATTTCCTCCTGTGTTTCCCAGAAGAAATTTGCTGAATTAGAGGAATTACAACAAAACACAAAAAACTTATTAGATGCAGCTACCGTTAAATTAAACACCTGTAATGAAGAAAAAGAGGCTGCTGAAGCTAGCCTAGCGTCATTACAAGAACAAAATAACTTCCTCAAAGCCAATAATCAAGATTTAATAAATAATATTGGTAACCTTACAACGCTCTCCAAAAAGGGTGCTGAAAATTTGGAACGCTCTCTAGAAAGCATGCAAGAAAAAGACTTGCGTATTCAAAAAATGCAGGATGCCATGACCAAAAAAGACTCTGTCACCCTTGCTTTGGTGACCAGTCTCAAGGGTGTGTTGGGCAACATGAGCGACGATGATATTCAGATCAATGTTGAAAAGGGTGTGGTGTATGTATCCATTTCAGATAAGCTACTCTTTAGAAGTGGAAGCCATACAGTTACAAAAGAAGCCAAAGAAGTTTTAGGTAAAGTTGCCAAGGTGGTTAACGATAAGCCCGAATTAGAGTTTATGGTTGAAGGTCATACCGACAACGTGCCAATCAAATTAGATGACATTCAAGACAATTGGGATTTGAGTGTTAAGCGTGCAACTGCTGTGGTGCGAATTCTTCAAAATGATTTTGATGTTGCACCTGCCCGTATGACTGCTGCCGGTAGAAGCTATTATATGCCACTTGCCGATAATGATACAGCATCGAATCGTGCTAAAAACAGAAGAACCAGAATTGTTGTGCTTCCAAAATTGGATCAATTTTATGATCTGATTGCTCAAGGCATGAACTAATTTCTAAATAGTTTATTTTTTAAACACACCCATTTGGGTGTGTTTTTTTTTACAATATGCCTGCACCCTGGCGCACAACTTCAAAGGGTTCTACGGTGAGATCAACCACAGTAGAGGGATTATTTCCACCGTAGCCACAAGCAATCATAAGATCAATTTTGTCATTCCATTGCAAGAACAATTCTTCAGGGTCTGTTGTATAATCAATTACTTCATCAGGATCATGGATAGAAGAAGTGAGCAAGGGAGCTGATAAGAGAGGTAATAACTTTTCAATAACGGGATGAGACACAATTCTACATCCTATGGTTTTACGCTTTTCAAAGGGCTTAGGTAGTTTTTTGGCAGCCTGCATTATAAAGGCAAATGGACCCGGTAAATAGCGATTGAGCATCCTAAATTGGTCGTTTTCTATTGGAGCAACATATTGTGAAAGTTCGCTAATCGAAGAAAACAAAAAACTCAATGGCGCTTGTGCTAATCGTACTCCCTTAAGGGCTTCATAGCGTGCCAAGGCCTTGGGTTTATTTGTCAAACATCCTAGGGCATAAACCGTATCGGTAGGATAAATAAGAAGTCCCCCCATTTCTAAAGCTGATGCCACTTTATGAAGATATTTTTCATTTGGATTTTGTTCATAAAGAGTTAGCAATTCAGCCATTTTCAATTCTTTTTTAAACGTGCGAAACGAAGGAGTAATTTTTTGATTCCCACACCTTGAAAATCTATGGCTGCTTTTTGGTCGGCACCATTTCCCTCTAGTGCCAATACTTTTCCCACACCAAAGCGATCATGAACAACTTCATTGCCCACTGCCAAAGTTAGAGATTCTCCGTTATTGGAAGGTCTTGCTGCAGCATTTAGAGCTCTGAGTTTTTGCAATTGTTTTGGTGTTGGAGATGTATTAATGGACCCATCCGTTGGCGATTTAGAGGGTGGCCTTTGGGGGGTTGGAGTATCGCCAAAAATGGAAGCATTTAAAAAGGGTTTAAAACTATAGGATTCTTCCACCGGGGGCAGTTCTAAATATTGTGGGTCTAATTCTTCAATAAAACGGCTAGGTTCTGCATCAATGAGTTTTCCCCACCGGTAGCGCGATTGTGTATAAGTTAAAAAAGCTAGCTTTTCGGCTCGTGTTAGAGCCACATAAAACAAACGCCTTTCTTCTTCCAATTCTAGCCTTGTGTTGAGACTCAAGGCAGAGGGAAATAAATCTTCTTCAAGACCTACCACAAAAACAATGGGAAATTCTAATCCCTTAGCCAAATGAATGGTCATCAAAGAAACCCTATCGGTCTGTTTGTCTTCTTCTTGATCTAGATCGGTTAATAAAGCAACATCGGCTAGAAATTCACTTAAATCTCCCTTGGCATCAACTATTTCAATTTGCCCCTCTGTAAAATCTCTAATTCCGTTAAGTAATTCTTCAATATTTTCGATACGGGCGATTCCTTCAGGTGTGCCATCTTTTTTTAATTCTGTAACTAAACCTGCTTTTTTAGTAATAAAATCGGTGATTTCAAACGCATTCATTTTTTCATTTTCTATACGAAAACGCTGAATCATTTGTTCAAATTCTTTCAACTTTTTTAACGTTCCACCATTAATGTTTAAGGACAGACGTTCAGCTTGAGTGAGTACCTCAAATAAAGAAATATTATGTGTTTTAGAGGCAATCACAAGCTTGTCTATGGTGGTGGCTCCAATACCCCGAGCTGGATAGTTAATTATACGCTTTAGGCTTTCTTCATCATTGGGATTGATCACCAAACGCAAATAGGCTAAAACATCTTTGATCTCTTTACGCTGATAAAAAGACAACCCCCCATATACCCGATAAGGAATATCTCTTTTTCTTAAGGCATCTTCCATGGCTCTAGACTGAGCATTGGTTCTGTATAAAATTGCAAAGGCGTTATTGTTATGTTGCTGTTGCATTTTTAGATCAAAAATTTTAGAAGCCACAAAACGCCCTTCTTCTCCGTCGGTTGCCAAACGTTGTACAGTAATTTTCTCGCCCGCCTTGTTAGAAGTCCACACCACCTTATCGATTTTATTTCGATTGTGTTTTATTATGGAATTGGCTGCATTTACTATGGTTTGAGTAGATCGATAATTCTGTTCCAGCCGATAGAGTGATACGTCTTCATAGTCTTTTTGAAAATTTAATATATTATCAATATTGGCTCCCCTAAAGGCGTAAATACTTTGCGCATCATCGCCTACAACACAAATGTTTTGAAACCTATCTGAAAGTGCTCTCACAATAAGATATTGAGAATGATTGGTATCTTGATACTCATCTACCAAAATATAACGAAACCGTTTTTGGTATTTAGCCAAAACCTCGGGAAATCTATTGAGGAGTTCATTGGTACGTAAAAGCAAATCATCAAAATCCATGGCTCCAGCTTTAAAACAGCGCTCCACATATTCTTTATAAATAGCTCCCATTTGGGGCCTTCTTGATTGGGCATCGGCTTCTATCAAATCTGGATTTTGAAAATAAGCTTTAACGGTAATTAAGCTATTTTTAAATGAGGAAATACGATTCCGAATCTGTTTGTATTTATAAAGATCCTTATCTAGGGCCATCTCTTTGATGATGGAAGCAATTAATCGATCTGAATCTTGGGTGTCATAAATGGTGAAGTTGGAAGGAAACCCCAACTTATCTGCTTCCTGTCTTAGCAAACGAGCAAACACACTGTGGAAAGTGCCCATCCATAAATTTTTTGCTTCGCTCTGCCCCACCAAAGTGCCAATTCGCAATTTCATTTCTCGGGCTGCCTTGTTCGTAAATGTTAAGGCTAAAATTTGAAAGGCGTCCACACCTGATCGCATTAAATGAGCAATACGATAGGTCAACACTCGCGTTTTTCCCGAGCCTGCACCGGCAATCACGATCAAAGGCCCGTCTTTATGTAGCACTGCAGCACGTTGCGCTTCGTTTAGTTCTTCAAGATAATTGGCGGCAAAATCTTCCATTGGCTAAAATTAAATATTTCTATTGCCTTAGCCCTTTTACAAAATCAATAGTTATAAACAAGTCAAAAGCCAACTTTGTTATGGGCAAAAACAAAACCCTCTTTCCACCATTGGCGCATTTGGTATTGATCAAAAATCAGAGAATTAGAAGTGAGTATTCGAGGTGTGTAAAAAATTCGAACAGTTGCCTTATAATCATGGGCAACCAATTTGCCAATATGCACATTTTGCTCTTCAATTTTATCAGAAATAAAACCAAATATACTGCTCAGAGCATCAAAAGGATTTCGAGCGTGTACACGATTGGTGTGTTGAAATTCGGTATTTAATAAAATGGCATCTATATGGGTGGCTCCTCTTCGTATGGCTTCTTCTATGGGAATAATACAGCCTAAGCCACCATCGGCATATTCACATTTATTTTTGATTACCAACGTCATAAAGGGAACATAATTACAAGAAATCCAGATCCAATCTAAAAAAGCTTCATAATCAAAATCATGAAGTGATTTATATTCAACCGTATTGGCTGAAAGGTTGGAAACACAGACCACAACTTCTTTGCTGGAAGCTTGTAAGGTTTTAAAATCGGAGACTGAAAAATAGTTTGCTAAAT
>JBMYZB010000131.1:0-4679 GCA_049609945.1 Flavobacteriaceae bacterium | reverse complement strand
TTATCCCCCTTAGTGGCCTACCACTTCTATTTTTGGATTTTGAATTTTAAATGTGTTGAGACTGGCAGGAGAGAGATTAGTATTTCAAAGCGAAACAAATTTTAAAGCATGAAAAGCAGAAAGGATTGGTAAGGCCGCATCTGAAAGGGCCGTTTCGTAAAGTGTGATATTTTGTAAATGAGGTAATTCTGTCAAAAAAGAACACTTACTGAGAGAAGTAACAAAATAAACCCAATAGGCAAATGCACCCAAAACGGATGCATTTTACCTAAAATCTCTGAGAGGCTTAAATATGGCATAAATAACTAAACACGTGTCAATTTCAGCGGATAGGTTTTGTTAGAATTCCATTGGGGTACATACAAGTTTAAGTCTTCGTCCACACACACATCGTGAGGATTGAAAAAAGTTTTTTGATCATAACTTGGTGGCAATAGGCTTCCTTCTTGATAGTGTGGTTCTCCTCCACCCGGAAGAGAAACAACACGATTATTCTCATCTAAAATTGCTAACATACCATCAAATACATTCCAATCTTTGGTCACAATAACGGCAAAATAAAGATGGTTTCCTTTGATTACGGGACGGCAAATCCAACAGCCCGGCAAAGAAATTGTCTCAAGGTGTTGGCCGTCTAAAGTAAAACGTTTAAACTCGTTGGCCGAGCGTGAAGTGATCAACAGTTCGTCTTGATTGGGTGTTCTTGAATCAATCAAAATGCCATGACAACACTCAAATTGATCCGTCCCTTTTCCACGGCCTCCAAAATGCCGTATATATTTTCCTTGGGCGTCATATTGAATTATAAAATCAAGGCCATAACCATCGGCTACATAAATATCTCCGTTCGGAGCAATGGTAGTTTCTGTGGGTTTAAACAGGTCAGGAGAAGTGTATTCTGGAATCTCTTTTGGAGCTTGAATGGTGAATAGAATTTTCCCCTTTAGGGTGGTTTTACAAACTTTATGACTATCCGGGTCTGTGATAAATAAGTATTCTGTATCGCCCTCTTCCCAAAGGGTGAGGCCATGTGCCCCAGGGAATTCGGTGCCCCAAGCATCTAAAATTTTTCCGGAGCGGTCATAAACCAAAATATTATTTTTGGGGTGAGTGGTGGTCATAAACAGACGATTTTTCTTATCAAAAGCCATTTCATGACAATCGTTTACTGGAAATTGGTTAGGGTCTTGAACACCCCATTTTTTATCTACTCGATATTGAAAATCGCCATGACCCACAAGGTCTTTTGCTTGTTTGGAGGGGAATAAATTTGCTTGCATAAGATTAGGGATTAAAGCAGTGCTTGAAAGCAATCCTGCGGTTTTGACAAAGGTTCTTCTTGAATTTTTCATAATGACTAGGTTAAAATTTCATTGACAATGGTTCCATGCACATCGGTGAGTCTGAACCGACGGCCTTGATATTTAAAAGTGAGGCGCTCATGATCGAGGCCAAGAAGATGCAATAAGGTAGCTTGAAAATCATGCACATGCACTGGGCGTTCCGTAATATTATAACCAAATGAATCAGTAGCTCCAAGGGTAATTCCTTTTTTGATCCCGGCTCCCGCCATAAAAATGGTGAAACATCGGGGATGGTGATCTCGGGCATAATTGGTTTCAGTTAGCATACCTTGCGAGTAGTTGGTGCGTCCAAATTCTCCGCCCCAAATCACGAGGGTATCCTCCAATAGTCCACGCTGTTTTAGGTCTTGAATTAATCCAGCTGTAGCCTGGTCTGTTTCCTTGCATTGTTTTCTAATTTCTTTAGGTAAATTGCCATGATGATCCCAACCTTGGTGATAGAGCTGAATAAATTTAACATCTTTTTCGGCCAATTTACGCGCCAATAAACAGTTGGCAGCAAAAGTTCCTGGAGTTTTACTGTCTTCACCATAAAGATCAAAAATATAATCGGGTTCTTTAGAAACATCCATCACTTCGGGCACTGAGGTTTGCATTCTAAAGGCCATTTCATATTGTGCCATACGTGATAAAATTTCAGGATCGCCCACATCTTTATGATTGATTTCATGTAATTTTTTTAAATCGTTGAGTTGTTCTCTGCGTAAATCGTGAGTTACTCCCGGAGGATTGTCTAAATACAATACGGGATCTTTTCCAGAACGAAATTGTACACCTTGGTGTTGGGAGGGTAAAAAACCATTGCCCCAAGCACGTGAATAGAGGGGCTGCCCATATTTATCTTTGGTAATTAATACAACAAACTCTGGTAAATTTTTGTTGTCTGACCCCAAACCGTAACTCAACCAAGCCCCAATGGAAGGTCGGCCAGGAAGTTGTGATCCCGTTTGAATAAAGGTAACGGCAGGGTCATGGTTAATAGCTTCTGTATGCATTGATTTGATAAAACACAACTCGTCAACTATTTTTGAAGTATAGGGCATCAAATCGCTCATCCAAGAGCCACTTTGGCCGTATTGTTTAAATTGGAATTGTGAACCTGCCAAGGGAAAAGAAGTTTGCCCGGCGGTCATTCCAGTGAGACGCTGATTGCCTAGAATGCTTTTGGGTAATTCTTGACCATTACGTCTATTTAGTTCGGGTTTATAATCAAACAGATCTAATTGTGATGGAGCACCACTTTGAAAAAGATAAATGACCCGTTTGACCTTGGGCACAAAATGGGGTAAACCTAATTTGTTTTCGTTTAAAAAGGTGGATTGTCCAAAGGCATTTGTTGGACTTATCAAACTACCTAAAGACAAGGCTCCCAGCCCCAAAGTGGTTTTGGTTAAAAAATCTCTTCGGGAATAGTTCTCGTTGTCCTTTTGGCGATTGCAGTTCATAATACTTAGCGTTTATAATAACTTTCGGTGTGATTAAGCAAGGTGTTGGCCACCATAGTTAGCGCACCCAATTCGGTACTATTTAAGCTTATATTGGCTGCTTTATCTCCCACTTGAATCAACTTTCGAACCTCTTTTGGATGCTTTCTAAAAAACTCTAATTGGCGAAAATATTGTGCTTTTAGTAACTCCAATTCACTTGGTTTGGGAAGGCGAGAGGTCACTAAACGGAAGCCCTTATTGATTTGTTTTTCAACATTTTTTGGCACCTCTTCTTTGAGTCGCTGTGCTAAAAAACGTGCCGCTTCTAAATATTGTGTATCATTCAATAAAACTAGGGCCTGCAATGGTGTTGATGTGTTTTCTCTTTTTACCGTACAAACCTCTCTAGAGGTGGCATCAAAGGTAATCATAGAGGGCGGTGGCGAGCCTCTTTTAATAAAGGTGTACATACCCCGTCGGTATAAACTATCTCCCTGTGTTTTTTTATATTCTAAAAGTGCCACCGAAAAGGTGTTTTTTTCTTTCCAAAGACCCAAAGGTTGGTAGGGCTTCACACTAGGGCCTCCAATTTCATCCACCAAAAGACCACTCACAGCTAACGCATTATCTCGAATCATTTCAGCCGGTAAACGATAAGAATTAGCTCGGGCAAGATAACTGTTGGTGGGATCTTTCTCGTTTAATTTTGGGGTGGACTTAGAACTTTGCTGATAGGTTTTTGAGAGCACTATCTTTTTTAAAAGGGCTTTGATATCCCATCCTTGTGTCCGAAATTCAACGGCCAACCAATCCAACAATTCAGGGTGACTTGGCAAACTACCCTGGACGCCAAAATCGGTGGGGGTATTCACCAAACCGGTGCCAAAAAGGAGTTGCCAATAGTGGTTCACAGCCACTCTGGCCGTTAATGGGTGCTCTTCACTAAAGAGCCAACGTGCCAATCCCAATCGGTTTTTAGGATACCCATTCATGGGAGGTAAAACAGCTGGTGTTTGTGGGTGGACTTCTTCTGCAGGAGCATTGTAGTCTCCCCGCTGATAAACATACATGGAGCGAGGGTGTTTCATTTCTTCCATCACCATAATTTCCATCACCGGATCCAGAGCCTTTAGCCAGGTGGATTTAAGATTTCGTAACTGAGTTTGTTGTTGTTTTAATTTGGGGTTTTCCGCAACCCAATGCGCTTGTATGATTGCCGGCGAAAGGTCTTTTTGTTCTGAATTAAATTCTTCAAAATGCCATTGTATGGCTAAAGAGGACAAGGCTTTGTTGAAAAATTTGATCTCGTCCATACGACCCAAAAAAGTACCATTATCCCCCACAAAAGAGGAATAACTTTTTCCAATTAAAATGGGACGCACTTCTATTTTTACTCCGCTGGTACTCACCGGCAAAATACTTTTATACAATTGGTCAATGAGCGTTATGGTTTCCACTGGCTTTCCATCCACAAAGAGTTGTGCCCCTTGTGCTTTGCCACTGCCATCATAGCGAAAAGCAACATGTTTCCATTGGTCTTTTGGAATAGTGATCTCACTTTGCACATGAATCATATTGCCTGGTGCCATATTGATTAAACGTAAATTGAGTCTGTTTTTACCATCCAAATAAAAATCCCAACCCCGCCACCAATTGTTTTTTCCCCCTGTGGTACCTGCTATAAATTGTCTAAATTTTGGATCTTGTTGCTGGGTGTTGATCCATGCCATGGCTGAAAAAGCATCGGTCCATTCAAATTGTGGAATTTCATTTTTCACATATATTTTATCATAATCTTCATGAAATTCAAAAGCGTTGCCATAAATTCCTTCAACTATTTTAGGCGCATTTCGTGTGGTCACATTTTTATTGCCATCAACCCAAAAGC
>JBMYZB010000130.1:0-4700 GCA_049609945.1 Flavobacteriaceae bacterium | reverse complement strand
GGAACATCACTTTCTTTTTGGAGTTTATCGGCATTTTCCAACGCTTGATTAAAAATGGGATTTTTAGAATTTTCGGCCAATCCTTTCAAAATATCTTTGATCGAAATTTGAAGTATTACATTTATACCCCCTTTGAGGTCGAGTCCTTTATTCAATTCTTTCCCTTTTGCATCATTATAGGAGGTGAATCCATAAAGAGAAGTACCACCTATAGAATCGAGATAATTAAGGGCAACAAGCTCTCTTTCTTCAAGATAATTGGGCGTACTATCTAAAATTTGTTGGGCAGCATAAGCGGCCGCTTTTTGCTCTTGCTGACTCGTTATAAAAGTGAAAGAAAGTTGGTAAATACTGACAATTGCAAAAAGAATTCCGAAAATTCTAACCAAAGCGTTGTTCTGCATAATTTTAATTTTTAAGCACCTTAAAGGCGTGCAAATATAGGATTAAACATATGATTTAACAACTCTCATTATGTTTTCATGTGGTGTTATTAGAGTACAGTTTGAAGGGCTTCATTCATATTGTGAACAGCCGCAGCACTTTTATCAAATTTTTCCTGTTCTGAGGCATCCAATTCTAATGAAACAATAGACTCCACGCCATGGGCACCAATAATAGTAGGTACGCCAATACAAATATCCTTTTGTCCATATTCACCTTCTAAATACACAGAACAAGGAATCATGCGTTTTTGATCATTTAAAATGCTATCCACTAAGTAGGCCACCGAAGCACCAGGAGCATACCAAGCTGAAGTACCCAAAAGTTTGGTCAGTGTGGCTCCTCCCACCATAGTGTTTGCAGCCACTTGATCCAATTCCGTTTGAGATAAAAATTGAGAAACAGGAACACCATTGTAACTAGCTAGACGAGTAAGTGGAATCATAGTTGTGTCGCCATGACCGCCTATGACCATACCATGAATATCGTTGGCAGGCTTTTTTAAGGCCAAAGAAAGGTATGTTTTAAATCGAGAACTGTCTAGGGCACCTCCCATTCCAATAATTCGATTTTTGGGTAACCCAGTCGCTTTTAACGCCAAATAGGTCATGGTATCCATCGGATTAGAGACCACCACAATTATTGCATCAGGGGAATGTTCTAATATATTTTCAGATACACTTTTAACAATGCCTGCATTAATTCCAATCAATTCTTCTCTAGTCATTCCAGGTTTTCTAGGAATACCAGACGTGATGACAACAACATCACTCCCAGCGGTAGCTTTATAATTATTTGTTACACCCTCAAGAGCAGTATTAAACCCAAGAGTGGTAGCTGTTTGAAAAAGATCTAGTGCTTTTCCCTCTGCAAAGCCTTCCTTAATGTCGAGGAGAACAACTTTGCTTGCAATTCGTTTCAAAGCTATATATTCTGCGCAAGAGGCGCCTACATTTCCGGCACCAACAATTGTTACTTTCATGTTGTATTTATTTTATTAAAAAGTGTGGTATCTAAAATCGCTGCAAAGTACGAAGAAATTCATTTTTAGGAAACTGGAAATCAACTTGATTTATGCGTCTATGTTGGCATAAACAGCATTTTTCTCAATAAATTCTCTTCGAGGGGGTACTTCATCTCCCATGAGCATAGAAAAAATGCGATCGGCCTCACTTCCATTATCAATGGTTACTTGTCTGAGGGTTCGTTCTTCCGGATTCATAGTAGTATCCCATAACTGCTCAGCATTCATTTCGCCTAATCCTTTATAACGTTGCACATTGGCACCTTGTCCATATTCTTGTAGCAGGAGGTCCCGTTGGTCATCATTCCAAGCATACTCTTTTTTAGCGCCTTTTTTAACTAAGTAAAGCGGTGGTGTGGCAATATAAACATAGCCTAATTCAATAAGCTCACGCATATATCGAAATAAGAATGTTAAAATCAGTGTAGCAATATGACTTCCGTCCACATCGGCATCACACATGATTACAATCTTATGATAGCGTAGTTTTTCAAGGTTAAGGGCCTTGCTGTCTTCTTCAGTTCCAATAGTCACGCCCAAAGCGGTATAAATATTTCTAATTTCTTCGTTTTCGAAAACCTTGTGTTGCATGGCTTTTTCAACATTCAAAATCTTTCCTCTCAAAGGCAAAATGGCTTGAAATTTACGATCCCTTCCTTGTTTGGCTGTACCTCCGGCCGAATCACCTTCCACAAGAAAAACTTCACATTGCACAGGGTCTTGTTCAGAACAATCAGAAAGCTTACCAGGCAATCCGCCCCCGCTCATTACTGTTTTACGCTGAACCATTTCTCGTGCCTTGCGCGCAGCATGACGTGCTTGTGCTGCTAAAATCACTTTCTGAACAATGGTTTTAGCATCGTTGGGATGTTCTTCCAAATAGCTTTCCAACATATCAGAAACGGCTTGTGAAACGGCTGCTGTAACTTCTCGGTTACCTAGTTTGGTTTTGGTTTGTCCTTCAAATTGAGGTTCGGCCACTTTAACAGAAATAATGGCTGTTAACCCTTCTCTGAAATCATCACCAGAAATATCAAATTTGAGTTTATCTAACATGCCTGATTGATCAGCATATTTTTTTAGGGTTGTGGTTAACCCTCTTCTAAATCCAGAGAGGTGCGTTCCTCCTTCATGGGTGTTGATATTATTCACATAGGAATGTAAATTTTCTGAAAAAGAAGTGTTATAGATCATGGCAACCTCCACGGGAATACCTGACTTCTCCCCTTCCATAGCAATTACATCGCCAATAATAGATTCTCTTGTTTCGTCTAAAAAACGAATGAATTCAATGAGCCCTTCTTTGGAATGGAAGGTTTCGGATTTGGGTTCTCCTTGCTCGTCCTTGTCTCGCAAATCTTTAATCTCAATGGTGATTCCCTTATTCAAGTAAGCCAACTCACGCATCCTTAGCGAAAGGGTTTCATAATTATATTCTAGGGTTTGCTTGAAGATTTCGGGATCGGGTTTGAAAGTGACTACGGTTCCTGTCTTGGAAGCTTCACCAGTGGCCGCAACAGGAGCAAGGGGTTTTCCTCTTTCGTATTGTTGCTCCCAAATTTTACCTTCCCTATAAACCGTGGCCGTCAAAGATTCTGACAAGGCATTGACACAGGAAACCCCAACCCCATGTAAGCCTCCAGAAACTTTATAGGAATCCTTATCAAATTTTCCCCCGGCTCCAATTTTAGTCATTACCACCTCAAGGGCAGAAACGCCTTCTTTTTTATGGACACCCACAGGAATCCCTCTACCATTGTCTGTGGTGGTAATGGAATTATCTTCATTAATGGTAACAGAAATGGTATTACAATGTCCGGCAAGGGCTTCGTCAATAGAATTGTCCACCACTTCATAAACCAAATGATGTAACCCACGCACTCCAATATCTCCAATATACATGGAGGGTCTCATACGCACGTGTTCCATTCCTTCTAAAGCCTGAATACTATCTGCTGAATATTGCTTTTGAGGATTATTTTCGCTCATATTTTTTGTTCGTTTTAATTGGTTGTTGGGGCGTTATACAAATATACGCATAACCCTAGTAGAATTAGGCTTTTACACTCCGTTTAAAAGATGAAGTTATTAACACATTATTGTAAAAAAAAAGCTCCAAAAGGAGCTCATTTTTATATGATCATTAAGAGGAATTAGTATGATTTGTTATGTACTTTGGCAACGGCTCTTCCACTAGGATCATTTTGATTTTTAAAGGCCTCATCCCATGCCAATGCTACCGGTGTAGAACAAGCCACTGAGGGTACAGAAGGTACGCTCAAAGCAGCAGCTTCGCTAGGAAAATGCTCTTCAAAAATGGTGCGATAGTAAAACTCTTCTTTATTTTGTGGAGTCTGACTAGGAAATCGATAGTGTGCATTGTCCATTTGTTCATCTGTAATTTTTTCATTAACGAGTTCTTTCAAGGTATCAATCCAACTGTAGCCCACCCCATCAGAAAACTGTTCTTTTTGTCGCCATGCAACACTCTCTGGCAAGTAATCTTCAAAGGCCTTTCGCACCACCCATTTTTCCATACGTTCTGGCGTAATCATTTTATCTTGTGGATTGATACGCATGGCCACCTCGATAAATTCCTTATCCAAAAATGGAACACGGCCTTCAATACCCCAAGCAGCTAGTGATTTATTGGCACGTAAACAGTCATATTGATGCAGTTTATCTAATTTACGAACGGTTTCCTCATGAAACTCTTTTGCATTTGGTGCTTTGTGGAAATACAAATACCCTCCAAAAAGCTCATCCGCTCCTTCACCAGACAAAACCATTTTAATACCCAAGGCCTTTATTGCTCGAGCCATCAAAAACATGGGTGTGGAAGCCCTAACAGTTGTTACATCATAGGTTTCCAAATGATAAATAACATCTCGTATGGCGTCTAAACCCTCTTGGATAGTAAATTTTATTTCATGGTGAATGGTTCCAATATGTTCGGCCACTTTTTGGGCTGCCTCAAGATCTGGAGACCCTTCCAAGCCCACTGAAAAGGAGTGCAATTGTGGCCACCAGGCTGGTTGTTGATCTTCAGTTTCGATACGCATGGCCGAGAACTTCTTAGCCAAGGCAGACGTTATAGATGAATCTAGACCTCCAGAAAGCAAAACTCCATAGGGCACATCGCTCATTAGTTGCCGATGCACGGCAGCGGAAAGAGCGTCATGTAATTCTTGGATGGACGTGGTATTGTCTTTTACGGCATCAAACGATTTCC
>JBMYZB010000129.1:0-4763 GCA_049609945.1 Flavobacteriaceae bacterium | reverse complement strand
TTGTTAGATAGTGCTACAGGCAATAATTATGTGGCGCAAGACAGTCTTTCACCCCTTTTTTCGGTGCGAATACAAAATGAGATTAAAATGCCACAAAGTGTTCAAATTAAAAAGGACACTCTCCTTTTTGGGTTTGAAGAAGGCATTAAAGCAAAACTCAAATTTGAAGAAAAAGAAAGCTATTTGGTTTTAGAATTAGTGTCTCTAACACAAAGTGAAAAGGTTGATCTAATTATTTGGGGACCCTATCGCAATACCATTTCAAAAATTATTGGCGAAACGGTGGGGGTTGTTCGTGGAGAAGAATTTGCGATAGGCATCCAGTCGTTGAACCTAAAAACCTTAGGTGGTTATCCTTGGAACGAAAGTGATCGCATGCCGGCATTTGACATTTTTAAAGAAAATGATCCAAACAACATGCAACCAGAATCTGACGGCGGAGTGCTTTATCGAGTGGAGGCAGCAAAACCTACAGCCACAGGCAGCAGTTTACAGGCCTATTGCAGAAATCGCAATAAAAGGCGTCTTATAGCCGATTTTGATCACGAAAAAATCTTGGCACCAACTCATCAAGATGGCGGAGTATTGCATTCAAAAATAGCGCTATTTGGAGTACCAACGGCAAAAGCACTGGAAACGTTAGGTAAAATTGAGTTAGAAGAAAATTTACCTCATCCACTGTTGGATGGACAGTGGGTAAAAACTGCGGAGAAGGCAAATGCGGCCTATATCATTACTTCTTTTACTGAAGAAACCATTGATCAAGCTATTGCTTTAACCCAAAAAGCGGGTTTAAACTATTTATATCACTACGGAAAAACCTTTGAAAGTTGGGGCCATTTTGATTTGTTTAAAGGCGAATTTCCCAATGGGCGTCAGGGACTCAAGGCCTGTGTTGATAAAGCTGCCGCAGCAGGAATTAAGTTAGGCACTCACTTTCTGTCTAATTTCATTACTACCAATGACCCCTATGTGACCCCCGTACCGGACAAAAGATTGGCTAAAGTCGGCTTTTCAACGCTAAGCAAGGCAATTACTAAAAACGATACTGAAATTGAAATAGCCTCTCCAGCATTTTTCAATCAAATGAAAAATAACACGTTACAAACCGTTATGTTGGGCGAGGAACTCATCCAATATGGCGGCGTTTCTACGCAAGCCCCTTGGAAATTGCTCGATTGCCAACGCGGTGCATTTAACACCCGTGCTACAAATCACATCAAAGGCGATAGCATTGCAAAATTATTGGATCATCCTTATAAGGTTTTTCTAACCAATGCTGACCTAACTGTGGAAGTTTCTAATAGGATGGCAGCACTCTATAATGAAACGGGGTTGCGTCAAATTTCTTTTGATGGCCTAGAAGGCAATCGCTCAACTGGCCTAGGGACGTATGGAGAATCTTTAATGCCTTATACGTGGTATTCCGCTTTAACGGAAGAACTAAAATCACATTTAATTATTGATGCCAGTAGAACCACTCATTTTTTCTGGCATATTTACACCCGAATGAACTGGGGTGAACCTTGGTATGAGGATTTTAGAGAAAGTCAAACGGCTTATCGCTTTAACAATCAAGCTTATTTTAAAAGAAATTTTATGCCCGGTATGTTAGGGTGGTTTTTATTAACACTAGAAACCAGCATAGAAGATATTGAATGGCTATTGTCCAAATCGGCTGGTTATGAGGCCGGCTATGCTTTAGTGGCAGAACAAAAAGTAGTGGATAAAAATGGGCACTCAGACAGTCTTTTAACCCTTATAGGCGATTGGGAAAAACTCCGATTAGCTAACGTTTTTTCTGAAACTCAAAAAGAAATGATGCGTGATACGGAAAAAGAATTTTCTCTTAAAAGGATTGAAGAAAACCAATGGACATTGACAGAAAATCATTCGGATATCTTCTATCACAATTTTAAAGTTAGACAGCCCGGAGAACCCCTTTCAACACCATTTGAATTTGACAATCCCGCTGAGCAACAAAACGGAGGTTTTTTACTTACAGCCCTCAATGCTGATGTAGAAAATATTGAATTGGAATTAAATAAAATTAAAAAAATAAAACTACCAACTCCTCTAAAAAAGGGACAAAAACTTAAATACAGTCCCGGAGACAAGCTCCGATTATTTGATGCACAATGGAAAGAATTAAGAGCCTTCGAGTGGGGTGTGAACGCCTTTAGACTAAAGCATGGAAAAAACAGTATTTCTGTTGAGGGTGAATTTATCAATAGACAGGAAGAGGCTCGCCTCCGACTTGAGGTCAGAGCGGCCAGCGGGGAAACAGTAATTACATTAAAAGAGGAATGACCCCTACCCTGCAAACAATGGTCTTCCGGCCATTAAGGCATGCACCTCTTGCCCCACTGCTTTAATAACGGTTGCATCTTCATGATTTTGGATCACTCGATCTATCAACTCCACAATGGTTTCCATGTCGGCTTCTTTAAGTCCTCGTGTGGTAATGGCCGGCGTACCAACCCGAATACCAGAAGTTACAAAAGGAGATTTGTCATCATAAGGCACCATGTTTTTATTGGCTGTTATTTCAGCTTGTACTAAAGCCTGCTCGGCTGCTTTTCCGGAAACGCCTTTGTTGCGCAAATCGATCAACATTAAATGGTTGTCGGTACCTCCAGAAATAAGGTGATAATCACGGTCAACAAATGCTTTGGCCATGGCTTGTGCGTTGCGTTGCACTTGTTCCATGTAGTTTTTGAATTCGGGTTGTAAGGCCTCACCAAAAGCAATGGCCTTGGCAGCCACTACATGTTCCAAAGGACCCCCTTGATTACCTGGGAATACAGCCATGTCAAGTAAATGAGACATTTTTCTTAGGGTTCCATTTTTTAGCGTTAATCCAAAAGGATTGTCAAAATCTGCTCCCATAAGAATTAATCCTCCCCTTGGGCCACGAAGGGTTTTGTGTGTGGTGGTGGTTACCACATGACAATGCGGAATGGGATTTGACAACAGACCAGTGGCAATCAATCCTGAAGGATGGGAAATATCGGCCAATAAAAAGGCACCCACCCCATCGGCAATTTCACGAAAGCGTTTAAAGTCAATATCTCTAGAATAGGCCGAGGCACCAGCAATGATCATTTTAGGTTCTACCTCCTGGGCAATGGCTTCTATGTGATCATAATTAAGTCTGCCAGTGTCTTCTTCTACGCCATAAAAATGTGCTTTATAAAGTCGTCCCGAGAAATTAACCGGCGAACCGTGGGTTAAGTGTCCTCCATGCGCCAAATCAAAACCTAATATTTTATCACCCGGTTGTAAAAAGGCGTGAAAAACGGCTGTATTGGCTTGGGAACCTGAGTGAGGTTGTACATTGGCATAGGCTGCTCCAAATAGTTTTTTTGCTCGATCAATGGCCAATTGTTCTATTTGATCCACCACTTCACAGCCACCATAATAGCGTTTACCTGGATAGCCTTCAGCATATTTATTAGTTAAAACCGAGCCCGTAGCTTCCATTACGGCTGGACTTGTGAAATTTTCAGAGGCAATTAATTCAATCCCATTCAACTGTCTTTGCTCCTCTTCATGAATTAAATCAAAAATCTCTAGATCGCGCATAAATATTATTTTAATTAAAGTTGTAAAAATAGTAGTTTCTTAACGATTGTTGATCCAGAAAAAAAGTTTTTAAAAGAATATTTTAAACACTTCATTAACAAGAGAAATTTTATCTTAGTGGAGTATGAAAATACTCACCGCCAATCAAATCCGAGCTGCTGATCAATATACCATTACACATGAACCCGTGGTCCCAATTGACTTGATGGAGCGTGCTGCCAAACAGTGTGTAAAATGGCTTCAAAGCAACATCAATAGTAAGGCATCCGTTTATGTGTTTTGTGGTCCGGGCAACAATGGAGGCGACGGACTAGTCATTACACGATATTTAGCCGCACAGGAATTTGATGTACGTTGCTTTTATTTTGCCAGTAAGACGGCTAGTCCGCTGTTTATTCAAAACCTGAATCGTCTTTTGAAACCGGCTATTCCCATTCAAACGCTAAATGATTTCCCTTTGATAAAAGAGGAAAATGCAGTATTGATTGACGCACTTTTTGGTTCGGGTTTAAACCGCCCTCTAGATGGCATTGTGCAAAAGTTGATTGCTTATCTCAATACAATTAAAGCAAATAAAATTTCCATTGACATTCCTTCTGGCATGTTTACCGAATTTAATGCATCCAACATCTGTTTTGAAGCTACGCATACCCTAAGCTTTGAATTACCAAAACTAGCCTTTCTTTTGCCTGAAAAAGGAAATTTGGTGGGGTGTTTTCATCTATTACACCATGGCTTGCATCCTCATTTTTTAGAGACCGTTAAAACGCCTTATTTTTTTACCACAAAAGAAAAGATTCAAAAATTGTTAAAACCCCTTAAAACTTTTGCTCATAAAGGCACTCAAGGACATCTGCTTTTAATAGGGGGGAAAGAAAACAGTATGGGGGCTATGCTTTTGAGTGGAAAAGCTGCTTTATATTCGGGACTTGGCAAATTGACTCTTTTAACACCACAATGCGGACAGTCACTTACACAAACCAAGCTACCCGAGGCTATTTTACACCCTAATGAGGGGCTAACCATTTTAGAAGGTTCCTTTGACACAACACTTACCCACTTTGCTTTAGGACCTAGCATGGGTACTGCTTCAAAAACAGTCGATTTTCTTGCTAACTTATTACACAAAGCAAAACACCCTTTGGTTGTAGATGCCGATGCACTCAATATTTTAGCAC
>JBMYZB010000128.1:0-4871 GCA_049609945.1 Flavobacteriaceae bacterium | reverse complement strand
GGCGGCCCTGGAATGCCTGAAATGCTCAAACCCACTGCTGCCATTATGGGAGCAGGGTTAGGAAAAAGCGTGGCGCTAATTACCGACGGTCGATTTTCGGGTGGCACGCACGGGTTTGTGGTGGGGCACATTGTGCCTGAAGCCCAAGAGGGTGGCGTGATTGGTCTTTTAGAAAACGGTGACCAAATCACCATAGATGCTGAAAAAAATACGATTAGCGTGGCACTATCCGATCAAGAAATTGAAGAGCGACGTAAATCTTGGAAGCAACCGCCTTATAAGTTTCAAAGTGGGATGCTTTATAAATACATAAAAAACGTTTCTACAGCCAGTGAAGGTTGTGTGACCGATGCTTAATTACTATGGAAACAAAAGCAAAAACAAAACCAGTTGCTTCAAAAAGGACAACGCAGAAAATGTCGGGGGCTGAAGCCGTTATTAGATGCTTATTAGCCGAAGGCGTAGACCTAATATATGGGTACCCCGGAGGAGCTATTATGCCGGTGTATGATGAATTATATAAATTTCGAGATCAGTTACACCACGTACTCACTCGCCATGAACAAGGCGCTACGCATGCCGCACAAGGGTATGCACGTACTTCCGGAAGAGTGGGGGTGGCTGTGGCTACTTCTGGTCCTGGTGCTACCAATCTTGTTACAGGTATAGCCGATGCACAGATTGATTCCACGCCTATGGTTTGTATTACCGGACAGGTGGGGTCACACCTTCTTGGATCTGACGCTTTCCAAGAAACCGATATTATTGGTATTTCTACACCAGTAACCAAATGGAATTATCAAATCACCAAAGCCAGTGAAATTCCCGAAATAATGGCTAAGGCTTTTTATATTGCCCGTTCAGGAAGACCCGGGCCGGTTCTTATAGACATTACCAAAGACGCTCAATTTGCCGAATTGGATTTTAGCTACACTCCCTGCCAAGGCATTCGCAGCTATGCGCCGATACCCGCTTTACAAATGGAGCAAGTGGAGGCAGCTGTGGCCTTAATCGAAAAGGCAAAAAAACCCTTTATTGTTTGGGGCCAAGGTGTTATTTTAGGGCAAGCCGAAGAAGTCTTTAAAGAATTTTTAGAAAAATCAGGAATTCCTGCCGCATGGACCATTTTGGGGCTTTCTGCATTACCCACATCACACCCTTCCAATAGAGGCATGGTGGGTATGCATGGTAATTATGCACCTAATTTACTCACCAACCAATGTGATTTGCTTATTGCCATAGGTATGCGTTTTGACGACCGTGTTACAGGTGATTTAAACACCTATGCTAAACAAGCCAAAATTATCCATTTAGAATTAGATCCGGCAGAGGTCAATAAAAATGTGACGGCAGATGTAACTGTTTTAGCTAATTGTAGAGAAAGCTTAAAAGCCATAACGGAAAAAATAGCCCCAGCATCTTATCCGGAGTGGATCGCAGAATTTGACCGCCTCGATGCTATAGAACAAGAAAAGGTTATTCAAAATGATCTGTTTCCAACACAAGAGGGACTTACCATGGGCGAATCTATTAAAATGATTAATAAACACACCCAAGGAAACGCTGTGATTGTTACCGATGTAGGTCAACATCAAATGGCCACTTGTCGTTATGCTGATTTTAATTTATCCAAAAGCAACATTACCTCGGGTGGGTTAGGCACTATGGGCTTTGCCCTACCAGCAGCAATAGGAGCCAAAATGGGTGCCCCAGAGCGCGAAGTGGTGGCTGTAATTGGCGATGGTGGCTATCAAATGACCATCCAAGAATTGGGCACCATCTTTCAATCTAAAGTGGCTGTCAAAATTGTGGTATTAAACAATGATTTTTTAGGTATGGTGCGCCAGTGGCAGCAATTGTTTTTTGACAAACGTTATGCTTCTACTGAAATGGTTAATCCTGATTTTGTAACCATTGCAAAAGGGTACCATATTGCTGCAGAGCGGGTTACTGAAAGAGAAGAATTAGACGCTGCGGTGGCTAAAATGATAGCTTCAAAAGAGCCTTATTTTTTAGAAATTTGTGTGACCAAAGAAGAAAATGTTTTTCCAATGGTACCCTCAGGTGCCAGCGTTTCTGATATACGACTTGAGTAGTTATGGACAAAAAAACGTTTACCATCTCCGTTTACACGGAAAACAATGTGGGCTTAGTGAATCGTATTTCTGCGATTTTCCTGAAGAGGCATATAAATATTGATAGCTTTTCTACTTCAGAATCTGAAATAAAAAACGTGTTCCGTTTTATTATTGTGGTAAATATTAGTGCCGAAAAAATTAAAAAAATCGTGCAACAAATTGAAAAGCAAATTGACGTGATCAAGGCTTTTTATCACACCGATGAAGAAACTATCTTTCAAGAATCGGCACTCTATAAGGTGCGTTCTAGCGCCCTATTTGAAGAAAGACATATTCAAAATATTATCAAGCAAAGTCACGCTAATATTGTAACAGTCTCTCCTGAATTTTTTGTGATTGAGAAAACAGGCTTTCGAGAAGAAACAGAGCAATTAAGAAAAGATTTAGAACCCTATGGTTTGCTGCAATTTGTGCGCTCCGGGCGCATTTCTGTAACCAAAGCTAAAATGGGTATTTCCGAAATATTACATACTTTTAAAACCAAATAAGAAGAAAAAAATTATGGCAAATTATTTTAACCAATTATCATTACGCGAGCAATTGCGTCAGCTTGGACAATGTCGCTTTATGGAAAGCTCAGAGTTTGAGCATGGCATTGCCGCCTTAGAAGGAAAAAAAATTGTGATTGTGGGCTGTGGTGCACAAGGGTTAAACCAAGGGCTCAACATGCGTGATTCTGGGTTGGATATTGCCTATGCACTCCGTTCGGCTGCGATAGAACAAAAAAGAGCTTCCTACCAAAATGCTACTCAAAATAATTTTACGGTGGGCACTTTTGAAGAGTTGATCCCAACAGCTGATGTCGTTATTAATTTAACACCTGATAAAAACCACACCGTTGCAGTGAATACGGTTATGCCTTTGATGAAAAAAGGAGCCACATTGTCCTATTCGCATGGTTTCAATATCGTGGAAGAGGGTATGGAAATTAGAAAAGACCTAACCGTGATTATGGTGGCACCCAAATGTCCTGGATCTGAAGTTCGCGAAGAATATAAGCGTGGATTTGGGGTACCCACCCTAATAGCTGTCCATCCTGAAAATGATCCTGAAGGAAAAGGACTAGAGCAAGCCAAGGCCTATGCCTATGCCACTGGAGGACACCGCGCTGGGGTATTGGAATCTTCTTTTGTGGCCGAAGTGAAATCAGATCTTATGGGTGAACAAACCATATTGTGTGGCGTGCTTCAAACCGGTTCCATCTTGTGCTTTGATAAGATGGTAGAAAAAGGAATGGATCATGGATATGCTTCGAAATTGATTCAATATGGATGGGAAACCATCACAGAGGCTTTAAAACACGGAGGAATCACTAACATGATGGATCGTCTATCCAATCCAGCCAAGATAAAAGCCTTTGAACTTTCAGAACAACTCAAAGAAATTATGAGTCCCTTGTTTGAAAAGCATATGGACGACATTATGTCTGGTCATTTCTCTAAAACCATGATGGAAGATTGGGCTAATGACGATAAAAACCTTCTCACATGGCGAGCTGCTACTGGTGAGACCGCTTTTGAAAAAACAGAAAACACTGCCCAAAACATTGATGAGCAAGAATATTTTGATCACGGAGTGTTGATGGTTGCTTTTGTTCGTGCTGGCGTTGAATTGGCCTTTGATACTATGGTGGCAGCTGGCATTAAAGAAGAATCAGCTTATTATGAGTCGTTGCATGAAACCCCTCTTATTGCCAACACCATTGCACGAAAAAAATTGTATGAAATGAACCGTGTCATTTCAGACACCGCCGAATATGGATGTTATTTATTTGATCATGCTGCCAAACCGCTTTTAACGGATTTTATGAAATCAATTGATGTAGATGTGATTGGGCGTTCTTTTGCTGATGGAAACAACGGAGTGGATAATAAACAACTCATTGATGTTAACGAAATTATCCGCTATCACCCCGTTGAATTGATTGGCTATGAACTTCGCGCCTCCATGACAGCTATGAAAAAAATTGTTTAGTTTTTAAAACAATGTTACCAGAGCGTTACGCATTCAAGAAAACAAGGTAAAATAGAAAAGACTCGAATTCACATCTTTGGTTTATCCAAGGATAAATTGTAGTTTTATGGTGTTATACTTTGGTGTAACTTTGCTTAAGAAAAAGAAAATTTATGACAATGACTAGTTTAGAAATTCCTAAGGAATTTCAAGTTTCCCCTTTTGACTGTAATCAATATTTAATTAATGGCGAATTACGAACGTGGAACGGGAATCGATCCAATGTATATTCTGCTATTGAAACGCCCAATGAGGAAGGCCAAATGGCACCCACGCTATTGGGATCTATTCCTGATATGGAAAGTGAAACCGCTCTTGAAGCTTTGGATGCGGCAGATAAAGCCTATCAACGCGGACAAGGTTTATGGCCCACCATGAAAGTGGCTGAACGCCTAAAATGCATGGAGAAGTTTGTTCAAAAAATGAAAGGCCACAGAGAAGAAGTGGTTAAACTATTGATGTGGGAAATTTGTAAAAACAAAGCCGACGCCTATAAAGAATTTGATCGTACTATCGATTATATATATGATACCATTGAGGCTTATAAAAATCTTGACCGAAAAGGGGCTAAATTCGATAAACAAGACGGTATTCATGCTCACATAAGACGTGGCCCCCTAGGCGTTGTGTTGTGTTTAGGCCCTTATAATTATCCACTTAATGAGACTTTTTGTTTGTTGATTCCGGCAATCATTATGGGTAATACGGCTATTTTTAAAC
>JBMYZB010000127.1:0-4886 GCA_049609945.1 Flavobacteriaceae bacterium | reverse complement strand
TTAATGCAAAAGGATGCCTAATTTTGCCATATGAATACACTTAAAGGGTTACGTCTATTTTTTGAACGCCACGGGTTTGCTGTTTCCACTCGATTGGCAGAACTGCTCGGAATGAAAGTAAAAAATGTACGTTTGTTTTTTATTTATGCTTCTTTCACCACCTTGGTGGGTGGTTTTATTCTCTATTTGATACTCGGATTTTGGCTAAAAATGAAAGATATGATATATACCAAAAGGAGTTCTGTGTTTGATTTATAGTCCGTTTAAGTGGATTGCAAGTAAATGGACTTGAATTAAATTTTTTTTTACCCCTATTTTTAGTGATATTGTGATTCATTTAGAAACAATTCAATCCGTATGCGCTTCAAAACCATTCACTACTTTATTTTTTCACTTTCTTTTCCAAATCTATTCTTCGCTCAAGACCTTGGGCTTGACGAGCAACTCAACAATGCCTTTATGCCCATTGCAACAGCTTGGGAGAATTTGGTATTAACTCCCATTGCCATTGGCAGTTATAATGTTCCGGTAGTATTGATTTTGTTGGTAATAGGGGCCACTTTTTTCACCCTCTATTTCAAATTTCCAAGTATCACTCAGTTTGGGACGGCATTGCAAACGGTTCGTGGCAAATACGATAGCATTGATCACCATGAATCGGGGAATCCTGATTTGAGTGTTGAAGGTAATGTTATAGGTACTGTCAAAGATGAAAGTCAAACTGGAGAAGTGAGTCATTTCCAAGCCCTTGCCACAGCTGTTTCTGGCACAGTGGGTTTGGGGAATATCGCGGGCGTGGCTGTGGCCATTGCTTTGGGCGGGCCTGGAGCCACATTTTGGATGATTGTTTGTGGGTTGATTGGAATGGCCACCAAATTTGTGGAATGTACCCTTGGAGTTGCCTACAGAGATGTGGATGAAAATGGAACGGTTTATGGGGGGCCCATGTATTATTTGTCTAAGGGGCTAAAAGAAATAGGCTATGGAAAATTAGGCATTGTTCTTGGCTATGTTTTTGCCATTTTGTGTGTGGGCGCTTCGTTTGGTGGAGGTAATGCTTTTCAATCCAATCAGGCGGCAGTTCAAATTTCTACTCTATTTGGTTTAGAGGGTGGAGCTGTTGGTTTTGTGATAGGTTTATTCTTATCTGCTCTGGTAGGTATCGTAATTATTGGGGGCATTAAAAGAATCGCCAGTATTACAGAAAAAATAGTACCCTTCATGGCCGGTATATATGTGTTGGCTTCTTTAGTTATTATTTTTTCGAATTTTAGTTATATCGATGATGCTTTCCGTCTGATATTTGAAGGTGCTTTTACGCCCATGGCTGGTATTGGTGGGGTTTTAGGCGTCTTGATCGTAGGTTTTCAACGGGCTGCTTTTTCTAATGAGGCTGGTGCCGGATCGGCTGCCATAGCCCATGCAGCCGTTAAAACCCGATACCCTGCTTCAGAGGGAATTGTGGCATTGCTAGAACCCTTTATAGATACTGTTTTGATTTGCACGATGACCGCTTTAGTGATCATCTTTTTTAACATTGACGGCAGTAATGTGCAAAGTATTTTTGCCTACGGCGGTGATGGCAGCAATGTCATTCTTAATGCCACCAACCAAAGTATCGGTGGGGTAGATCTCACCTCCATGGCCTTTGATTCTGTGCTCCCTGGATTTTCGTATGTGTTGACTTTAGCCATTGTATTGTTTGCCTTTTCAACCATGATTTCTTGGTCTTATTATGGATTGCAATCTTGGAAATTTATTTTTGGAAAAGGCAAAATGGCAGACTTAACCTACAAAATCCTTTTTTTGTTGTTTGTGATTATTGGCTCCGCTGCAACACTAGATGCAGTCATTAAATTTTCTGACGCCATGATCTTGGCACTTGTCTTTCCAAACATGATAGGCCTTTTGTTACTTTTCCCAAAAGTAAAAATTGCACTTAAAGAATATCTCCAAACCATTAAATCGCTTAACCAATGATTTTATGTCCTTTTTTAAAACCCCCTTCTTTTTATTTCGATCCCAACAGTGGGCCTTGTGGGTTGTAATTGAGCTGTTACTATTCGTTTTTTATTACCGTCAACACAACAGAGAAAAAGCCCCGCAGCCTCTTGATAAAAGCATTACAAGAGAGTCAAAAATTGTGGGACAGTTTGCACTTAATTAGCTTTAAACAAAAAGCAAAAATATGGCCTTTATCATTAAACTATCTTACTGATTATCAAGCCTACACCTTGGGCCTTTCTCCAGAAACTTTTGACCTTTTTCAGGCTTTTAGAAAACAAGGGGGATGGATTAATTCTCTTCGGGAATTTCAAGAAATCACAGGCGTATCGCATGCTATGATTGAGCAACTTAAACCCTATTTTAAAGAAACAACCGCCAAAAGAAAAGAAAAAAAGAAAGTGGTTAATTCTATTGCTAAAAAAGACATTAATAAAGCAGAACAAAAAGATTTTGAGAAAATTTACGGGATTGGTTCGGTGCTGGCACAACGCCTTATCAAATACAGAACTTTTCTGAGAGGCTTTTCTTTAATGGAACAATGCTATTAAGTTTATGGTTTAGATTCTGCTGTAGTGTCATCTCTAAAAAAGTATTTTAAGATTGATTCCCCTCCAAACATTCAAAAAAAAGATATAAACTCCATAACCCTTTATGAATTAAACAAAACACCCTATATTAGTAAACCGGATGCTAAAAAAATCATTGCCTTTCGCACAGCAAAGGGAAAAATTAATGTAGGTGATTTGACGAAAGTTTTAGATGATTCGCTAAACAAAATAGAGAGAATAAAACTATATTTGTATTAAAATTTCCTATGTTAGAGATAGATTTCTCCCCCACAATGCAATCTGAAACTGAAAAAATGGTGGCTGCTGCAGCTCGTGATTTTGCTTTACAGCATATTAAACCACACCTAATGGCGTGGGATGAAGAACAGTATTTTCCTAAAGAACTCTTTGAAAAAGCAGGCAAATTAGGCTTCACTGGCATGCTTATTCCTGAGCTTTATGGAGGTTCTGCGATGGGCTACTTAGAATATGTTGCCATGATTGATGCGATTTCACAAATAGATCCTTCTATGGGACTTTCTTTAGCGGCACACAATTCCTTATGTACCAATCATATTTATCTTTTTGGGGATGAAACTCAGCGTATGCGTTGGTTGCCTCAATTGTGTAATGGTACTGCCGTTGGAGCTTGGGGACTTACAGAATATAATACCGGTTCGGATGCAAAAAACATGCAAACTACCGCACGGAAAGAAGGAGATCATTGGATTCTTAATGGCACAAAAAATTTTATTACCCATGGAAAATCTGGTGACATTGCCGTGGTAATAGCTCGACATGGCGAAAAGGGAGACAACAGAGGAATGACTGCCTTTGTGGTGGAAGCGGGATCATCTGGTTTTAGTTCAGGAAAAAAAGAAAACAAATTGGGTATGCGCGCCTCCGAAACGGCTGAAATGATTTTTGATCAATGCGTAATTCCAGATAGCCACCGTTTGGGAGCTGTTGGCGACGGATTTTATCAAGCTATGAAAATTTTAGATGGGGGTAGAATTTCTATTGCGGCATTGTCGTTAGGACTGGCAAGAGGAGCCTACAAAGCAGCACTTCAATATTCTAAAGAACGCAAGCAATTTGGAAAACCCATTAGTAGTTTTCAAGCAATTTCATTTCAGTTGGCAGAAATAGCAACTGAAATTGAGGCTGCTAGTTTACTTACTCAAAAAGCAGCTGAAATGAAAAATAGAGGAGAAGCAGTTACACAATCTGGTGCCATGGCCAAGCTTTTTGCTTCAGAAACCGCTGTTAAGGTTTCTGGTCAAGCTGTCCAAATTCATGGAGGCTATGGTTTTGTGAAAGACTTTCCAGTTGAAAAATTCTTTAGAGATGCTAAACTGTGTACTATTGGTGAAGGAACTAGTGAAATTCAAAAACTTGTTATTTCTAGAAACCTTTTAAAAGAATAAATAGAAATTTTAAAGAACATTCTTATATTTGCCCTCCAAAAGAACCAAGAAGATAAAATATGTTGATTATCCCTATTAAAGACGGAGAAAATATTGACCGGGCACTGAAGCGCTTCAAAAGAAAATTTGACAAAACCGGAGCCATGCGTCAGCTAAGAACACGCAAACAATTCACCAAGCCATCAGTAAAAGAACGTCAAAAGTTACTTAAAGCACAATATATTCAAAGGTTAAGAGACGCAGAAAATAGCTAAACCTTTTTGAAAAAATTAACGTTGCTGTATTTCAGAAGTTACTACCTTTGAGATACAGCTTTTTTTATGTCCATTTCTAAATTTATTGATTTTATTGCTTACGAAAAAAAAGGCTCTATGCACACCCAAAAAGCCTATGAACATAACCTCAAAGAATTCCAAGATTTTCTCAAAAAAAAGCATAACCATGAAGACCTCACTCAAGTATCTTATCTTGAAATACGGACATGGATTGTCCATTTGATCGAAAAAGAGAATAGTACAAGAACGGTAAATCGTAAACTATCTGCTTTACGATCTTATTACAAATTTATGATGCAAATTGGGATGATGAAAGTGTCTCCTATGACTAAGCATCTACCTTTAAAGACATCTAAAAAAATTGCTATGCCCTTTTCCGAGGATGAGATAGATCAAGTGTTACGGGCAGAAAATTTTTCATCCAATTATTTAGGAATCTTGCAACGTACTTTGATTGCTCTACTCTACTTTACAGGTATGCGAAGAAGTGAATTAATTGGCTTAAGCCCCTCTGACTTTGACCGCCATGCTGGTGTCTTAAAAATATGGGGTAAGAGAAACAAGCAACGAATAGTTCCGATACTCCCCGGAATGCAAGCGCTATTAGAAGATTATCTCTGCGCCAAAAA
>JBMYZB010000126.1:0-5028 GCA_049609945.1 Flavobacteriaceae bacterium | reverse complement strand
TGTTTAAAGAAGACCTTAAACATGCTAAAGGAATAGATGGGTTTTATATTTTGATATTCTAAACGAACCAAAGCAAAACGGTCGGCATCAACAAAAAGCTTGCCTTGATATTTCCCTTTAGTTTTTGTGGTGAAGTCGATTTCATATACAGGAATGTCACCCCATAAACGCAATCCAATGAGGTTAAAAGTATAGTGCTTTTCTTTTTCAAGAATGCTGATCTGCAACTCCTCATCACTGTAGAGTCCACCAAAAATATCTTTAAAGCGATAGAGTTTTGCTTTCATGTAATCGGTAGCTTTTTTTGCATTAAGCTCTTCTTGGGTGAGAGAAGAATCCTTTTCTTTATCCATTAAATCTTCTTGATCAATTTTTCCTCCCATCAAACCAGAACGCACTTTGAAATATGAATCTTTTTTAACGTGTTTCGCAATAATTTGTTTAAAAAGTTCTCCCATATCTTCAAAAATAAAGTCGCTTTCATCGGCTAGTTCTAGTGCTTTAATCACCTTTAGTTTTTGTTGATCTCGGATGTAATTGCCATAACTATGGGTTAATATATCTTGATGCCATGTAGTTTTAGGAGGAATGGTGGGTATCAAGCTATCCCAAAAGGACTGACCCAAGGCGGCAATAGAATTGCGACGCACCTCAACATTCATTTTTTTAAATTCCTGTTCGCCAGATTCTCTAAAAAAGACTCGCCGGTGGTGGAAGTCCAAGTCGTATTTGAGATGCACTTTTTCTTTCAATTTTTCAATAATTTCCTCAGCGGTTAGATTGCGATTGGTTAAAATGACTTCGTCTAGCTCAAAAGGTTCTGGTGCCAAATAAAAAATAGAATCCTGAAGTTGATCTCCAGCCCTTTTAAGGGTTTTGTAACCTAGGCTAGAAAGCACAAGGGTGTCTTGAGCAGTGAGTTCTTTATCGGGGGGTAAGCGAAAGCGCCCTTCGTCATTAGTAATCCAGCCCTGTTTGCGATTCAAAAGAATAGAGGCAAAGGGTATAGGATTTTGGGTGAGGCTGTCTAAAACGGTTAAATTGTTTTGTGCCATGCTGAATTGAGCAACACAAAAAAAAAGAAGTAGATGATTTCGGGACATTTTTTTTTATTTCAAAAATAACCTAAGAAAAACAACTCAAAAAATAATTGGATTATTTTATGATACTTTTAAGAAGCGGTATCCATTTGTTGTTGAAGCGCTTTTACCTCATCACGCAGTTGGGCTGCCAATATAAAATCAAGTGCTTTGGCGGCTTTTTCCATTTCTTTCCGAGTGGTTCTAATCTTCTTTTCAATTTCGGGTTTTGTCAAATAGCGGGAGGCAGCTTCTGCCACTTTTCGCTGTTCTTGTTCCATTGCATAGGTGGCGATTGAATTTTTTGATAAGGCATTATCTAGAGATTTGTTAAGTGCCTTTGGGGTTACGTTATGGGCCGTATTATAGGCCATTTGTTTGTCTCGGCGGTAATTGGTTTCATCAATCGTTTTTTGCATGCTGTGGGTGATAGTATCAGCATACATAATGGCTTTTCCATTAATATTTCTAGCCGCTCTTCCCACTGTTTGAGTTAAGGAACGATTGGAACGTAAAAAACCTTCTTTATCGGCGTCTAAAATGGCCACTAGTGAAACTTCCGGTAAATCTAAGCCCTCACGAAGTAAGTTCACGCCCACCAATACGTCGAATAGTCCTCTTCGGAGGTCTTGCATAATCTCTACCCGTTCTAAAGTATCTACATCACTGTGAATATAGCGACATCGGATTTGCGCCCGACTCAGATATTTGGTCAGCTCTTCTGCCATTCTTTTGGTGAGGGTGGTCACCAAAGTGCGTTCATCCTGCTCCACTCGGCGTTGGATTTCTTCAATTAAATCGTCAATTTGATTGGCGCTGGGACGCACTTCAATTTCTGGATCGAGTAAGCCCGTGGGGCGAATAATCTGTTCCACAAAAAGGCCTTCCGTTTTTTGCAATTCATAATCGGCGGGTGTAGCACTAACATAAAGCACTTGGTTTTGCAGGGTTTCAAATTCCTCAAATTTTAAGGGGCGGTTGTCTAATGCAGCCGGTAAACGAAAACCGTATTCAACCAAGTTTTCTTTTCTGCTGCGGTCTCCACCATACATGGCATGCACCTGCGAAATGGTCACATGGCTTTCATCTACAATCATTAAATAATCCTCTGGAAAATAATCCAACAAACAAAAGGGGCGGGTGCCTGGGGTTCGTCCGTCCAAATAACGTGAATAGTTTTCTATGCCCGAACAATAGCCCAATTCGCGGATCATTTCCAAATCAAATTCGGTGCGTTCTTCTAAGCGTTTGGCTTCTAGGGGCTTGCCTATCTCTTTAAAATAATCTATTTGTTTTACCAAATCGGTTTGAATTTGAAGAATGGCTTCTTGAATACGATCGGGGGAGGTGACAAATATATTGGCCGGATAGAGATTGATTTGTCTGAATGATTCTAAAATCTGATTTTCGATGGGATCAAAGGATTCAATTAGTTCTATTTCATCCCCAAAAAAATGGATTTTATAGGCAATGTCAGTATAACCTGGAAAAATATCGATCACATCACCATGTACTCTAAAATTCCCTCGAGCAAATTCACCCGTAGTGCGGGCATATAAGCTTTGCACTAGCCGATGCATCAATTGGGTTCGGGAGAGCACTTGGTCTCGAACCAATGAAATGACATTGCTTTTAAACTCTTGCGGATTACCAATCCCGTATAGACAAGACACTGATGCGACCACCAAAACATCACGTCTGCCCGACAGAAGGGAAGAGGTGGTGCTTAAACGGAGTTTTTCAATTTCTTCATTGATGGAAAGGTCTTTTTCAATGTACGTTCCTGTTACAGGAATATAAGCTTCTGGCTGATAATAGTCGTAATAGGAAACGAAATATTCCACTGCATTGCTGGGAAAAAATTGCTTGAATTCGGAATACAGTTGTGCCGCTAAAGTTTTGTTGTGAGCCAACACCAAAGTGGGTCGTTCAAGGGCAGCCACAGCATTGGCCATGGTAAATGTTTTTCCTGAACCCGTCACCCCCTGAAGGGTAACATAGCGTTCGCCCTGCTCAAAGCTGTCCACGATAGCGGCAATGGCTTGTGGTTGATCCCCTGTGGGTTGAAAGACAGATGTTAATTGAAAACCCATTTAAAAATAAAAGTCAAAAGTAAGCATTAATTTAGCGATACCATCTTATGCCCAACGATCATTAAAGAAAGCAAAGTCTTAGGTTCAGCAGAAATACTGTATTTTAGAGCAAAAACAATGGGCGAAGAAAAACTCATCTCGAAGAAAAAACCATTTTACCCGATTTCATCGGAACTGGAAACGTATTTACGATCGTATGATCGATGGATAAACACCCCCATTTTTTATAGCGATTTACTGCGATTTTCCGGATCGGTGGCGGTGTATGATAAAGATGATAAAGACACTCTTTGGGTTCGGGTTTTTTATCCTGATAGCGAGCGAATAGAAATTGATCACAGCCTTAAGAAAGTCTATACCCTGCTGCATTCAGACGGAAATGAAAATATTATTCCTTATTTAAATATCGATGCAATTGATTATTGCACCTTCGGCAATTCCAAACCATTTCGAATTAAGGTGCGTAACATTCTCAATGATAACTTCACCTATTATTACGTAAAAAAAACAGATGCTTCTAGGGTTTATGGTTTAGAGTATGAACACATGCTATCACCTTATAACCTCAATTTTTTAGTCAATGGCAATTCGTTAATTGAAGAACATATTTCTGGCATTCCTGGAGATCTATTTATTTCCCATTTTTTGCCCCAATGCTCTGCATCAGAAAAAGCGCAGATTGCGAAAGAATTTGTAAAGTTCAATGAACGTAGTATGATCCGCCTTTTGGGTGATATGCGAGCGTACAATTATGTGGTGGTACCCACCCACGATTTTGATCAGGTGGTTTATAAAATACGTGCCATTGACTTTGACCAACAGTCTTTTGAAGGTAAGCTTTCGGTTTATCGTCCACAATTTTTTAAAGAAAACTTTCCTATTATGGACTTGGTTCGGTCTAAGTTAAATCACAATTCGATCATGCAATATAAAATTGAAGAGCGCTCCATTGTGGCAAGACGGATCATCAGTTTTGAAAGTAGATTGATGACCTTAGTGGCCATTATGCAGCAAAGTGTCATAACTCGTCCTGAAAATTTAGCCCGCTTACGAAAGGATATTTTCGCATTTACGCAAGACCCTGCATTTATTGAAAGTCAGTCAATGGGTGATATTATGAAGGCTTGTTTTGATTTTGTGAAGCGACATTATCAAAAAGAAAACCTCTATAATCTTTTTTAATAATAGGTGTCATCGTTGGATTCGTCAAAGAACTCTTCATCCGTTTCTTCATCTTCTTCAAAGTCGAGGTCAACACTTTCTTTAAAGATTTTTTCAGGTGCTTCTTCAGGCACTTCTCCTTGGCCAAAAATTAAATTTGGATAAACAATCCCAGCCGCTGGTTCTACCATTTCCATTAGTTCCACAAAAAACGTCCATAAGTTTAGAAAGTCATATACGTAAATCAATTTGTGATGGACGGCATCAAAAAGAGAATCTAACGTTAGTTCAGCTTTGGAGGAAGACACGTCAAGGTCAAGTAGTGGTAACTCCTCTCCTTGTTCCCATGCGTCGTTTGTTCGATAAAAGGAAGCCATTTCATTCCCTAAAAATCCAAAAGCTTGTGTTATGCTCAAATGTAAATCGTCCAAAGTTGCCGTAGCTTCGATTTCAAGGTCTCTAAATACGTCTTGTTCTACATCAAGAATGATACGAAGGCGATAAATCATGTGTCGTTTTTATAGTTTAATATAAGAAAAAAATAGATTTGCGTGCCAAAAAGCAAACTAGCAAAAAGCAGATGCAAAGGTTGTGAACTAAAGGGGAAATCGCCATAATACATCACTACGCCGGTTAAAATTTCAAGCCCAATCAAAAGAAGAACAAATTGCAAGGCTCTTGGTATTTTTCTTTTT
>JBMYZB010000125.1:0-5084 GCA_049609945.1 Flavobacteriaceae bacterium | reverse complement strand
TCAAAATAGATATTGAAAAAAGGAATAAAAACAATCACTTTCCAATACAGAAACGACCAAAAATGGTTCCTAAAATATCCTGATCAATGTCTATAGTTCCAGAAATACTTCCAATGTGTTGAATGGCCTCTTTTAGGTCCACGCTGAGCAAATCGCCGCTGCGTTGTTCTTTTAATCCTTCTGCAACGGTTTGAAGAGCTTCTGCTGCCTTATGTAAAGCCTCATAGTGTCGGGCATTACTAATAACAACTCCCTGGCTGTTAAATCCTTTTTGACTAGATTGAAGCAATTGCTTTTTCAAGTTTTTCAGGGTATCTTTTTGAAAGGTTGAGAGTTTTAAAAACGTGGGGTTCCAAAGTGGAGGAATACATCTTTTAAGTTCCGTTTCGTGAGCTTTAAAATGATTGTTTGTATAGCGATCAATTTTATTTTCGATTAAAAAAAATTGTAGGTCTTTACGATACATTTTTTGAAGATCTTCGAAAATAGCCTCGGGTGGAGTCTCTTCTGGATCATATAAATAAAGCAGAAATTGGGCATGAGTCACTTTTTCGAAAGCACGTTGTACACCATAGGCCTCAATTTCGTCTGAAGTGTCTCGTAAACCAGCGGTATCTATAAATCGAAATTTAATCCCTTCAATAATTAGAGTATCTTCAATGCTGTCTCTAGTAGTTCCGGGAATGTTAGAAACAATGGCTTTTTCTTCATTAAGCAGCGCATTTAAAAGGGATGATTTTCCGGCGTTAGGTTTTCCGGCAATGGCCACAGGCACCCCAGTTTTAATGGCGTTGCCCAGTGCAAAAGAAGATAGTAATTCTTTTAATTCCTCTTGAATTTGAGAAACCAATGCAATCAATTCTTTCCGATCTGCAAAAGCCACATCCTCTTCTGAAAAATCGAGTTCTAGTTCAATCAAGGCAGTGAAATGAATCAATTTTTCTCTCAAGTTATTCAAATGAGAAGAAACGCCACCCCGCATTTGTTGCAAAGCCATTCTATGAGCTCCAGCAGCATCAGCGGCAATTAAATCAGCCACTGCTTCGGCTTGGCTTAGGTCCATTTTTTTGTTAAGGTAGGCTCGCAGGGTAAATTCACCCGGTTCGGCAACACGTATATTATACTTTCGATAAGCCAACAAGATTTGCTGTTGAATGAAAGGGGATCCATGGCATGAAATTTCAATAACATCCTCACCCGTGTAAGAATGAGGCGCTTTAAAAATGGTTACTAGCACTTCGTCTATTATTTCTTCATTGGCAACTAGTGTTCCAAAATATACCTGCTGTGCGGCTCCTGATTGGAGTGACCGTTTTGTTTTTGATTTAAAAAGAGCAGCTGTGCTCTTAAGTGCCTCTGGTCCTGAAATTCTTATAAGAGCTATAGCACCTTCTCCTGGCGGAGTGGCTGTTGCAATAATGGTATCTCCCAAATTCATTGAGCAAAAATAAGGGATTTCACTGAGTTGCTTGGGAACGAATAATGCAAAACACCACTTTCGAATTAGGTGATATTTTTTCCATAAGTTACTCTTCTTTTATGGAGTCGCTTCTGATAATGTTTCCAAAGTTGTTGTATGGCTAAATTATCTTTTAGTTCAGGATTGGTTTCTACCCATTGCATATTGTGCTTATGAAAAACGTGTAGCATTTCATTAAAGATAAGAGCTGTGATACCTTTATTTTGAAAATCTGGTCGAATTCCAATCAAATAAAAAGATGCACGATCATTAAAATACATAGCTTTTACCAAATGAAAGTAGGAAAGCCAATTACTTTTTCCTTTCATTTTTTGGAGGGCTGAAGAAAAGCAAGGTAAAATGATTGAAAAGGCAATCAATTCGCCCTCTCTATTAATGATACATTTGATAAAATCGGGATTGATATAGGGAAAATATTTTTTTTTGTAGTGCTCCACTTGATAAGGCTGAATGGGAATGTATGTGGACAGTGAACTGTAGGTTTGATCTAATAACTTAAACATTTGATCCACATAAGGAAAAATGTTTTTTTTTGCTTTAAAATGCACAATTTTTAGGGCATATCGTTTTAAAATTAATCCCGCAAAATGTTTAACTTTTTCTGGAGCTTCTTCTCGAGTTGGGATTTTAATTTCATATTCCACCCATTCCTTTTGTTTGCTAAATCCCAATTGCTCTAAATGAGTGGAGTAATAGGAATGGTTGTATAGTGTAATCATGGTGCTTTTTTCCTGAAAACCTTCAATAAGCATTCCCGCTTTATCCAAATTTGAAAAACCCATCGGGCCTTCTATATGTTCAAGTTTGCGGTCTTTCCCCCAAGCCTCTATGGCTTCTAAGAGGGCTTTGCTCACAGCCAAATTATCAATAAAGTCAAGCCATCCAAAGCGCAGTTTTTTGGCATTCATTTGTTGTTTTTCAATATGATTCAAAAGTGCCGCAACACGTCCCACTATTTTATTGTTTTGATAGGCCAAAAAGCAACAGGCCTCAGCCTTTTGAAATACAGGATTGGCTTTTGGGTCAAAAAATGCTTTTTCTTCTTTGATTTGTGGAGGAACCCAATAGGGATTATCTTTATATAATTGAAAGGGAAAACGAATGAATTGTTCCAAATCTTTTTCACTTTGAACGCTTCTTATTTCTATTTTTTGGCTCATTCTTTAGTTTCTTCTTTTGGCTTTTCGATTCCGTTTTTTTTCAGTTTTGCCATTTTTTCGAATCGCTTTTTTAACTTGCTTTTCTTCTTTTTGAAGCGATTTGGCTTCAATTTCTGCTGCAGAAATGAAGTCTTTATGAAAATCAAAGCGATATGAAATCCCTGCATTTACAAAGAGCATACTGGGTTTGTTTTTGGTATTAGCACCAAGGGTGGCTTCAATTTGCAGGTCGTCACTCCAAAGATAGGCCACTCCTCCGCGAATCAAGTTGTTGCGAAACAAATCACTGTAGCGACCTTCATTTTCAACATACAGAGACCATAAGGGATTGAGGGTGTGGGTGAGCGTCACTATATAATTCATTTCAGGATAGTCGGACGGAAAACGATGATAAGAAAAATTGGTTACTAATACCCAACTCCTTAAAAAATGGGTTTGTGTGGCTAGTGTTGCCCGAGAATGTAAAAAAGGTTCTTTTTCTAATGGATTTCGAATGTTTTGATAGAAGAGTGGGCGGTAAAGAGAAGCAAAATAATTGCGGTAGGGGTAGGGTTGTTTGCCCAATTGTACGTTAGCACCCAGTGTAAGTGAAACGGCTGGAAGCAGGTCTCTAAGTTTAAAACCATTATTAGCCTTCCAACTGTAAACATTGGTTTTACGTTCTTTTTTAAAGGGATCATACAAGAGAAATTTCACCCCTAAAAAGTTTTCTACAAGTCCCTTATTTGTTGTGGATTTGGGCAGTGAAGCTACTTTTGATTTAGTTGTTCCTTTCAGATAAGCGCCTTGATAGGTGAGTTCCAAACGTTCAGACCAGAATCCCCACCGCACAGAAAGAAACGAAATACCAGCATTAAAAGTAGATTGGTTGTATCCAGCATGATTGTGGTTTTGAAAAGCAAAGCCACTCTCTATCTGAACCACTCTTTTTCCTACAGCAAAAGCCCCAATGGAAACCCCCGGCCGGTTAGAATTAATTTGATCCGTATATTGAGAAAAAAGAGAGGTTAATCCTAAAGCAAAAAAACCGTAACAAAATAAGGTTTTCATAGTGCAAATATAGTTCATGAAGAGGCATTTATTAAGTTTTACTGCAAAGCTAATATAAAAAGACTTATATATTTTTTAATTTCTTTACATTTGGACGTAAAGAACCAATCTTGACATATCCAATCCACTATTTACGGTCATTACTCTTTTGATAAACAGTTTCAAATCGCCTATGTACTCTTGGATTAAGAAAATAGTATCGAAACAAAATGCACTTCATTTGGGCGTCATCTTAGGTTTCATGGCACTGGCTTTAGGGTTTTATTATCCCGTTTTGGGTGGTAAAAAGCTCTTGCAATCAGACATTCGCCAGTATGAAGGTATGGCTCGGCAACTAAAAGAAGTAAGGCAGGAGCAAGGCAAAGAATTGTATTGGATCGACAATGCTTTTGGGGGTATGCCCACGTATCAATTGGGAGCCAATTATCCTTTAGATGTTCTCACTCCTCTCTACCAATTGATTCGTATTTTACCTCGCCCGGCACATATTTTATTTCTCTATTTTCTAGCGGCTTATTGTTTTTTGCTGGTATTGCGTTTGCCATGGTTCACAGCCTTTTTTGGTGCCTTGGGCTTTGGCTTTTCTACCTATTTATTGATTATACTTCAAGTGGGACACAATACCAAAGCCTTAGCTATTGGCTATATGCCCTTGGTGTTGGCTGGTTTGCTGCTGCTATATCGAAATTCGAAACCCTTTGCCTTTGTTTTAACCACTCTGGCTTTAGCTTTGCAAATTAGAGCCAATCATTATCAAATGACCTACTATATGCTTTTGTTGATGGCCATTTTTGTGAGTGCCCTAGGGTGGGATTATTTCCGTAAAAAAGAAGTAAAATTGTTTTTTAAAAGTACTTTGTGGCTTGTTTTGGCAGGGGTGTTTGCCCTTGGGTTTAACGCAACACCACTATTGGCTACAGCTGAATATACCGCCTTTAGCACCCGCAGTAAAAGTGATTTAAAATTAACCCCAGAAGGAAACCCAAAACCTTCAGTGAGCTCTGGATTAACATATGACTATATCACTGAATATAGCTATGGTATTTTTGAAAGTTTTAACTTGATTGCTCCTAGAATCCAAGGAGGTGGATCTACAGAAGATGTAGGTAAGGAAAGTGATCTCTACAATTTTTTAATTCAACAAGGTGTACCAAATTCACAGGCTGAACAAATTGTGTCTAATATTCCTACCTATTGGGGCAGCCAACCCATTTTGGAAGCACCGGCTTATGTGGGCATCACCATTTTCTTTTTTGCCCTTATTGGTATTGCTCTAGTGCGTGGGCCCACGCGTAACGCCTTACTTATAGGAGCCTTACTTTCTCTGGTTTTGTCTTGGGGTAAAAATATCCCAACTCTTACCCAATTTATGATCGACTATTTTCCGCTCTACA
>JBMYZB010000124.1:0-5241 GCA_049609945.1 Flavobacteriaceae bacterium | reverse complement strand
ATTGTTAACCTCTTTTCTGATGGCCCACAAGTTGACTTTGAACAGACCAATGCTACCCTTAAAAAAATAGCACCATTTTTTGGTGCTCGTTGGAAACAAATTAAAAGTTAATTTTTTATTTTCTTCTCATAGGTTATATTTATCCTTCAAATCCAATAGACCTAATGCTAAAGTCTTTAAAAATTAATAATTATACTTTGATTACATCTTTGGAGATCAATTTTCACCAAGGTATGACAAGCATTACTGGAGAAACTGGCGCCGGAAAGTCTATTTTGTTAGACGGATTGGGTTTGGTTTTGGGCAAACGAGCTAATCTTAATGCAATAAAAGACCTAAATAAAAAATGTCTTGTAGAAGCAGAGTTTGACATACAGGCCTATCAACTCAACTCTTTTTTTGATCGCCATGATTTGGATTATGACCCCCTCACTATTGTCAGAAGAGAGATCACACCGTCAGGGAAATCTAGGGCCTTTATTAATGACACCCCGGTCACATTAAATTTGTTAGAAGAACTTAGTCAGCATCTAATAGACATTCATGGGCAAATGGAAAATGCTTCTCTTTTTCAGAAGGAATTTCAGTTTTTGTTTGTGGATGCCTATGCAGAGCAGCAAGAAGATGTGAATCAATTTGAAGAAGCTTTTAAGCATCTATTAAACCTACAAAAAAGCTATGCATCACTGCTTGAAAAACAAAAATCAAACACTGCCCTTTTATCATTAAATCGCTTTTATTTTGATGAATTGGAAGCCGCACAATTGGACTTAGAGGAATTTGAAAAACTAAAAACTATTCAAACAGAGATGCAGCATTTAGATTTTATAAATGAATCTTTGGCTGCTGCCACAGAACGTTTAGAGGCAGAGCCCGGGGGTCTACTCTCAGAATTATTTGAATTGCGCGCACTTATCCATAAAATGACGCTAAAATCGAATCGTGCTGTGCCCCTGTTTGATCACCTTCAAAACATTCTTTCAGAAATAGAAGACCTTAGAGATAAGATTCACGGTATGAGAGAATCTGTAGAATTTAATCCCGAAGAGCAGCAAGTTCAAGAAGCCAAGCTAAATCAATACAACACCTTATTACACAAACATCAGGCACAAGCAGTTGAGGATCTTATTTCTCTTAGAGAACAGCTTAGAGATGCCTTGAAAGAAACAGACGGACTGGATGAAAAAATCAAAGTGCTGGAAAATGAAATAAAAAGTGCAGAAGTACAATTGCAACGCAAAGCCTTACTGATATCACAAAGAAGACAAGCCGTATTACCCAAACTAGGCACTGCCCTTGAAACTCTTGTGGCTCGAATGGGAATGCCAGAAGCTAGGTTTAAAATGGTGTTAGAGCCCCAGTCAACTTTAAATAAAAAAGGGAAGGATGACTTACAAATACTTTTTTGTGCCAACCCAGGAAGTGATTTTCAAGAATTGAAAAAAACAGCCTCGGGAGGAGAACGTTCTAGAATTATGCTGGCCCTAAAAGCTATTTTGGCTCAATATAGAAAGCTACCCACACTCATTTTTGATGAAATTGATACAGGAGTATCAGGCAAGGTATCCGATCAAATTGCTTCCATTATGGCAGAATTGGCTGCGCATATGCAGCTTTTTGTTATTACTCATTTGCCTCAAGTTGCCGCTAAAGGAACACATCATCTGAAAGTGCTGAAGCAGATTGAAGGAGAAACCACCCAAACCCTTCTAAAAAAGCTTAATAGAGAAGAAAGAGCTCTGGAAATTGCCCAAATGCTCTCCGGAAATGAAACGGGAACAACCGCATTGGCTCACGCTAGGGAATTATTGAAATAACCTATCTTTACAAAAAATTTTAATTATGTCACACCCCCTATTGGACGGAAAAAAAGGAATTATTTTTGGCGCCTTAGACGATCAGTCTATTGCCTGGAAAACAGCCGAGGCAGTTGCTGCTGCTGGCGGTAAATTTGTGCTCACCAATGCCCCAGTGGCGCTGCGTATGGGAACCATCAATCAATTGGCTGAAAAAACGAATGCCAAAGTGATTGCTGCTGATGCCACTAATATTGAAGATCTCGAGGCTTTAGTTGATCAATCTCAAGACATTTTAGGTGGTCAACTCGATTTTATCTTGCATTCTATTGGTATGTCAGTCAATGTTAGAAAAGGAAAACACTATACCGATCTTAACTATGACTGGTTGAATAAGGGTTGGGATGTTTCCGCCGTTTCTTTTCATAAACTTTTGCAAACTTTATACAAAAAAAACGCTATGGCACCATGGGGTAGTATTGTTGCACTCTCTTATATTGCTGCACAACGCACTTTTCCTAACTACAATGACATGGCAGAAAACAAAGCCTATCTGGAGTCTATTGCCCGCAGTTTTGGTTATTTTTTCGGGAAAGAGAAAAAGGTTCGTGTCAATACTATATCTCAATCACCCACACTCACCACTGCCGGAAAAGGCGTGGCTGGCTTAGATGGTTTTCTCAATTATGCCGAGCGCATGTCTCCTTTGGGTAATGCCACCGCAGAAGATTGCGCAAACTACACAGTGAGTCTCTTTTCTGATTACACAAAAAAGGTGACTCTGCAAAACCTATATCACGATGGAGGATTTTCTAATGTTGGCGTGAGTCAAGAGATTATTGATTCACTCCCAGATTTAAATTAGTTTCAGGGTTTGAAACGGTTAAGACCTCTCCTGAAAAAGAGTATTGGCGATTTTATTTTTGGTAGGCAACGCCTATTTATACTGTTTGTATTTTGTTCTTTTTTGTTTTGGACTATAACTAAACTTTCAAAGCCTTATCAAGTTTCACTTCTTTTTGATGTTATTCTTCTTGAGGTTCCTAAAACCCTTGTGATTCATGATGAAACCCCAGATATAGAAATCAACCTAACAGCCACTGGTTTTGATATTTTACGCTACCAATGGTTTTCAAAACAACTTAGAGTAAGTGCTGAAAACGGCCAATGCAAAGGGTCTTTTTTTGAGGTTCCCTTGCGGGAACAACAATTTTTATTACAAGAACAATTGTTAGAAAACACAACACTTAACGGATTTAAGGAGTTGACACTAAGTTTAACCTTTAGTGAATTAGATCAAAAGAGGGTACCCGTTTATATTCAGGCCAATTTAGACTTTTTACCTGGCTATTTATTAGACGATGTTTTGAAGGCTCAACCAGATAGTATTGATGTAATTGGCATTAAAGAACAACTTGACACCCTATCTTTTGTGCCCACAGCGCTTTTTGAAAAAAAAGAATTATCGGAAACTTTTACAATGGATTTAGAACTTATACTTTTCAATGACCTTGTTTACAACACCAAACGCGTGAACGTTTTAGGAACCATCTCAAGATATTCGGAAAAGCAATTCCAAATTCCAATTAGGATTCGTAATTTACCAGCATCCACCCAAATCAAATTATTTCCTGCAATGGCTCGTCTAACAATTTTGGCTCGTGTTGAGCAATTACAACGCCTAAAAGCTGAAGATTTCGAATTAAGTCTCGATTATGAGGAACAAAGGCCTTACACGTCATTAACCCTTCCCCTTCGGCTAACAAAGACTCCTTCGGGAATTAAAAAAATAGATTGGCAACCCAAACAAATTGAATATTTAATTAGAAAGTGAAAAGCATTGGAATCACCGGAGGTATTGGAAGTGGTAAAAGCAGTTTGCTAGCTGTTTTTGAAGCAGAAAATATTCCTGTTTTTCAAGCTGATAATGTGGCTAAAAATCTTTTAAATACAAATCTAAAACCCTTCATTGAAAAACACTTTGGAGTTGCTCTTTACTCAGGGGGGGACCTAGATCGTAAAGCCTTGGCGACTATTGTTTTTAAGGACAAAAAAAAATTAGAACTTCTCAATGAGCTTGTACATCCAGCAGTAGCTTTGGCTTTTGAACAGTTTAAAGCTGGACACCCTGAGGCTTCATTGGTAGTCAAAGAAGCAGCCATACTTTTTGAAAGTGGAGCTGCTAACCAATGTGACTACACTATTTTAATTATAGCTCCTGAGAATGAACGTATCAAGCGTGTGATGCAAAGAGACAATATCAATTTGGAAGCCGTTAAGGCTCGGATGGCAAATCAATGGTCGGATGAAAAAAAAATTCCCCTAGCTGATTTTGTTATAGAAAATAAAGACTTATTAGCGGCTAAGGCTGAATTAAAAAATGTTTTAAAAAAAATAAAAAGCTCTTAAAGCTTTGCTATTAACAAAGCATTAGAAAAAAAATTAACTTTATTGTATCAAATTTGCACTGCCCATGGTGGTGAACCGGTTATATGAAAAAAAATATATTTCTTTCGTTTGTCATTTTTATGGTGTGTTCCATATTCACCATTATTTTTGTACAAGGCTATTGGATTTATTTTACGTGGAAAAATAAAGAATCTGAATTTTCTCTTGCAGTACAACAATCTTTGCAAATTGTGGCGCAGGAGGTTCAAGAACGAGAGCTTTCAGATTATACAGCTCGCTACAATAATTTGGTTGATTCTTTGGGCACTCCAGATCAATCAGACTTTTTAAATATCTTTTTATTTTTGGATGAAGATCAACCCAATAATTTATTGACCTATTTTGCCTATGGGTTATTAAAAGAGCAATATAGTGTAGCTCCTTATCTTAATCCTCAGTTGGGAACAGCATCTTCAGTGGCCGATTTTCGTTCGGTACGCAACACCACCATCGTCAATAAAAAAGATTTTTTTGATCGCGAAAACAGTTTGATCAGCTCCATAGAAAAAATCAATAGAGTGGAGCGTATGAATATTTATGATCAATACCAACGTAATACGTTTTTAGATTATTCTAGTAATTTACCCATTCATAGGCGTGTTAGTGTTGAAGAATTAGACTTTTTACTGAGCAGAGAACTTTTAGATAAAGACATTCATACTGATTATGAGTTTGGTATTTTTAATGATGGGTTAGCCACCAAAATAACATCTAATAGTTATGTAGATCAATTAGAAGGGCCAAGCTATAGTACGCCCATATTTTTGGATCAGGAAGGGGTGGGCATGTATGAATTGGTGGTTACTTTTCCCAAAAAAGATGCTTATGTTTTTTCTTCCGTTTTTGGTATTGGAGCACTCACAGTTTTGCTAACCCTTTTTATAGTATTGGTGTCTAGCACTGCACTCTATCAAATTATAAGGCAAAAGAAATTGTCTGAAATTAAAACAGATTTTATCAATAACTCAGAGATTATACCCGACGGTTATAGAGATAC
>JBMYZB010000123.1:0-5298 GCA_049609945.1 Flavobacteriaceae bacterium | reverse complement strand
ACTCAAAGCCATTTTTGCTAAAATGGAATCTTTTTTTCACGGTAAATCTTCTGGATTAGACCCATTAAACAGCTATTTGAGTCTGCCCATTTTGATCAACTCTAAAGAGCATATTGAAACCACAGGCCTCCCTTCTCAAAATCCAGAGGGCAAAGGAGCTGTATTTTTAATAGATAGCGGAATAACGGGCGAAACAGCACCCATGGTCTCTTTGTTTTTTGAGCAGATGAAAAAAGAAGCCTTTAGCAATATGATGCGGGATCAATTCATTCACTATTCTGATCAATGTGTTGAAGATTTTCTAAAAGGTGATTTTAAAAAACTTTTTAACAATATTAAATCCTTATCTGGATTAGTATTGAAAAATTTTAAACCCATGATTCCCAATAAATTTCACGATCTGTGGCAAAAGGGTTTAGAAACCAACGATTATTATTTAAAACTTTGTGGCTCTGGAGGAGGAGGTTTTATTTTAGGCTTTGCTAAAGATTTTGATAAAGCCAAAAAAGCCCTAGACGGACATACCTTAGAAGTTGTTTATCACTTTTAATAAATTCAAGGCCATGTGGCTTGCTCCCAAACAACAAAAAAGGCTTTTACAAGCATTGAGCCTCTTTAGTGTGGTTCGAGCTTATAACATCATAGTGTTGGTGGTGGCTCAATATTTTGCCGCACGTTACATTTTGGCTTCTCCACACTCATGGTGGAACATCATCACTGATGGTTTTTTGTTTTGCCTTGTTATGGCATCGGCAACGAGTAGTGCGGCAGGCTATATTATTAACAACTTCTACGACAGTGCTAAAGACCAAATTAACCGCCCTAAAAAATATTTGTTAGAGCACCTCCTTTCGCAACAATGGCAACTCACGCTCTATCTTTTACTAAACATGATTACCCTCGTGTTGGCGAGTGTTATTTCTTTTCGGGCAGTGCTGTTTTTTGTGAGCTATATATTCGCCATTTGGTTGTATAGCAGCAGCCTTAAAAGACTTTTTTGGTTGAGTAATATTGTGGCTACCTTTCTGATGGTACTTCCCTTTGGTGCACTCACCATTTATTATCGAAATTTTGATCCTTTTGTTTTTTATCATGGGGGTTATTTATTTTTTCTCCTTTTGGCACGTGACATCATAAAAGATTTAGAAAATTTTAGAGGCGATTGGGTGCAGCGTTATCAAACGCTTCCGGTAGTGTTTAATGATACCATCACCAAAACCATAATAAGCCTCAGTTTTTTGCTTTGTTTGATTCCGATTTATTTTTTAGGACAACAATCTTTGGGCTATATGGTCTATTATTTTATGGCCACTTTGCCCTATCTTGGATTGCTTCTTTGGGCCCTTTGGCGGGCAAAAGATCAAAAAGGATATCTTTGGTTGCACAACATGATCAAATTTTGGGTTTTAGCTGGTGTTTTCTGTATTTCCTTAATCTAAAAATTATTGATAAATGCATAACAAACAATGAAAAAACTATCGAAAAGTAAAGAAACCAGAGCCAAGGCAGATGCTTCTCAGCAAATACGATTAAACCGGGTGTTATCTAATGCGGGTTTGTGTTCTCGCAGGGAGGCCGATCAACATATTACAATGGGATTGGTGCAAGTCAATGGTAAAGTGGTCACCACTTTGGGCATAAAAGTGGGCCTTACAGATGAGGTTAAATTTGATGGACAAACAATCAGTAGGGCAAAAATGACCTATATATTACTCAATAAGCCTAAAGGCTTTGTGGCTTTACCTAAAACAACCAGTAAAATAAAGAAGACTACACAAGAATTACTTCAATCGACCTTTAACTATGAGTTGCCTCCATTAGGTGAAATGGGTCGTTCAGCCATGGGTTTAATTTTATTAACCAATGATAACGCCCTCCGCACTAAATTACTGGAAAACCCTAAATTGAATATGGTGTATCACATACAATTAGATGCTCCTATACCCACTTTAGCACTCGAAAAATTAAAAAAGGGTGTGGTGGTTCAACAAAAAAACTATGCCCTAAAAAAGATCAGTCATTTGGAAGGCAAAGCCAAAACAGAAATTGGGGTGGAGGTAATGGGCATTGGTCCTAGTTTACTCCGTAAAATTTTCACTCAACTCAACCTCAACATCCTCTATTTGGATCGAGTCACTCTTGGCGGACTAACTAAAAAGGATTTACCTCGAGGGCGGTGGCGTCACTTATCATCCAAAGAAATTAGCTTTTTACAAATGTTTTAATAGAGGTTTCTTATAAAGCTCATACCCCAAACAAACAAAAACGAAAAAGTATTCTAGTGCAATAATCTCAAAAGATTCCGAAACTACAGCTGCACCATACGCACTATAACTCCAAAAAACGGTGAGGCTCCATAGTAAGGGAAACAAATAGCCCGAAAAAATTCCTAAAATGAGTAGTGTGATGATATACCACGGATGTACTGTTGTGGCTAAAAAGAAATAGAGACAGCTCACCCACAGCAGGTGTAATAGCAACTGTTTTTGTGTTGGAGATTTGTGTTTAAGACTCAAATAGCCCACCCACAATAAGATCACAAAGGGCATCACAACGCCCACTTGTTTGATGATGTTATAGCCCACTAGTTGATACCCCAAGGCTCGGATCAAATAATATATACTGGCATTAAATTCAAAGGTATCAAACCACAAGCGGAGGGTATTCCAATAATTCACCAGGGAGCTTTGGGTGGTAAAGGGGGCAAAACCCAAAACCATAATCAGTAGCACGGTGGCATAAAAGAAAAGCCGTTCTTTCGGTTTTAGATAAAAATAAAAAAGGGGAAGAAACAGCAAGGGGAATAATTTAAATGCAATAGAAAGACTTATAAAAAAGGCACTAACAATTATTTTTCGCTGTGTCAATAGGCCAAGTCCGAGCAAAAATAACCCCATCATTAGGCCTTCTCCGTGGAGGTTGCCATAGGTTTCTACAATCAATAGGGGATTGATAAAATACCAGCCCAAAAGCTTGTTTGTAAGACCTAGTTTTTGGAGGATAAGGCGTCCACCCCAAAAAATGAATAGTTCTACAAAGCCATAGAGCAGTCGCAAAAATAGCAGACCGGGCAGCAAGGTTTTTTGAGAAAAAAATGCCATGGCCTTAAAAGTATACTGACTCAATGGAGGATAGTTAGACAGATTGGCTTGACTCAAACTTCCCATTTGTTCATGTAGCAAAGAGGCCTGAGGAAATTGAATGAGATCAAAAAGTGCATTGGGGGTGTATGCATAAGGATTAAAACCCATGAGCATGATGTTGCCATCCCAGAGATAACGATAAAAATCTTGTGATAAATGGGGTATTGCACCTATAAAAACGAACCGAAAGAGAAATCCTAAAAGCAAAAGGGTTTTCCAACTAAAGGCCTGTTTTTGTAATCCCCAGAGCAATATAAAAAGAACACACATCGCCAGTACAAGTGAGGCTGCATTTTCGCGTAATAATGAATAGGCCACATAGCCATATATTCCAAGACTTAACAACCCATATAGCATTGCCGTATAGCGTGATTTTGAAACTAAGAAAGCCATTCTTTTAAACTTTTCCATACCAAGGTACCAAAACCAAATGTGGCAACGAGAAACAACAATAAAAACCCGAGCTCTTGAACACTTCCCCACCGCCAAAAAAGATAGCATCCCATTAAAAAGTAGAGTGTTAGGCCCCCTTCAAACCAAGTAAAAAAAAGTCCCTTTCTTTGGCTGTAAACTTTTCCTTTCCACTGATCTTGTGATGATCGAATATTAAATTTTGGTGTGCGTATAAATGCACTTTTAATACCGAAGAGTCCTTCTAGAACAGCCCATGAGTTATGAAATGAAAACCCCATTGCCAGCACATAAAAAAGAAAAAAACGTTGTAAGAATTCCCAAAAAGCAAAACCACTTTTACCAAAATCTTGTTGATGCACTTCCCAATAGCAACGTATAAAAAGCAGTGTGCTGATGCTAAAAAAGCCTAACAGTAAGAAACTACTTTCAACTAAAAAAAAATTCTTTTGTATCCAAAACATCGGCACACTCAAAAAGAGCAACAAAAAAGCAAATAAAAAAAGACTACTATTGAGCAAATGGATGGTGGCAAAAATTTTTTTACTCCCTCCCAAATGCTTAGAGTCCCAAACCCTTTTGATGTGTTTTCGAAAATTTTCGGCTCCCCCTTTATTCCATCGGAATTGTTGAGAACGGATGCCACTAAGCATAACGGGGAGTTCTGCGGGGCACTCTATGGCTTCAATATATTCAATTTTCCAATGCATTAGTTGGGCACGATAGCTTAAGTCTAAATCTTCTGTGAGTGTATCACCTTCCCAATTGCCTGCTGCTTCAATGCAGTTTTTTCTCCAAATACCACCAGTACCATTAAAATTGATAAAGTGCCGCTGCAAGCTACGACCCGTTTGTTCTAGTCGAAAGTGAATGTCTAAGGCCAGCGATTGAGCCCAAGTAAAAATAGAATACTTTTGATTGAGGTGCCCCCAGCGGGTTTGTAAAGCTCCCGTTTGAGGAGAGTTAAAATGTGGTAAAACCGCCCGTAACCAATTTTTTGGAGGTAAAAAATCAGCATCAAAAATGGCAATATATTCACCTGTAGCTTTCTTCAATCCGGCTTTGAGTGCCCCAGCCTTAAAGCCGTGTCTATTTTTTCTGTGGTGATAGGTAATGGGATGTCCTGCTGCCTGAAACCGCTTCACTAATTCTTGTGTAATTTGTTGATCCTCTTCATCAGAATCATCCAACACTTGAATTTGAAGTTTCTCTTTGGGATAATCTAAGGCCGTAATGCCTTTGAGCAAACGTTCCACCACATAGCGCTCGTTGTAAAGTGGCAATTGAATGGTTATTTTGGGGAGGGCTTCATTGCTGAGTGGAGGGGGTGTATGTATTTTCTTTTTCTTATGACGACGATAAAAGAGTAGCATTCGAGTTTGCGAAAGGCTGTAAAGCAAAACAAGGATTAGTGCTAATAGATAAACACCGTAAATCCCATAGGCAAAAACAGATACTAGTGTAGTTTTTTCCATCAGTCCTTTTTTGAAAAATAAAAAGTGGTAATCCATCCCAAAATTTTATATCCTGCCAAGAGGGTACCTTTAACAGTGCCCGACACTTTGGACTGACCAATCCGATTACGATAGCGCACAGGCACTTCAACATAGGAGATCTTTTTATGCAGCACTTTTAGTTGCATTTCAACAGTCCAGCCATAGGTGGTATCTCGCATGTGGAGTCTCTGTAAAGTTACCCATTTAATGGCCCGAAACGGGCCTAAATCGGTGAAAGTGCCACCATA
>JBMYZB010000122.1:0-5323 GCA_049609945.1 Flavobacteriaceae bacterium | reverse complement strand
GTGCCCGCACAGCCTAATTCTACATCGTCTGGGTGTGCCCCAATAGCTAAAATATTAAGTTTTATTGATGACATAAATTGATTGCATTTTCTAAATCAGATTGTAAGTCTTCCACTGCCTCTATGCCACAAGAAAATCGAATCAATTGAGGGGTGATTCCTTGTGCTAAACGTTCTTCTTCTGAGAGTAATGCATGAGAAGTTAAACGTGGGCTAAGGGCAGTAGATTCAACACCAGCTAGGCTCATCGAGGGTTTTATGAGTTGAAGTGCTTTCAAAAATTTGGACACCTCAAATGGTGGTGCCAACTCAAAAGAGAGCATACCACCAAATCCTTTCATTTGAGAAACGGCCAGTAAGTGCTGTGGATGTGAAGTAAGCCCAGGATAATGGACTTGGGTTACCCAGGCTTGTTTTTCTAAAAAAAGTGCCAATGCCATAGCATTTACATTTTGGGCTCCTACACGAAGGTGTAAGGTTTTTATGCTGCGCTCTAACAGCCAAACCGAAGCATCACTTAAACTCCCGCCTAAATTTTTTGCTACTTCAAAAATTTTTTCAATAGAGGCCTGAGAACCTACCACTGCTCCAGCACATATATCACTATGGCCACCTAAATATTTGGTAGCACTATGAAGCACAATATCTATTCCTTGGGCTATTGGATTTTGATTAATCGGACTTGCAAAAGTATTGTCTATCATGGTCCATAAACCTTCCTTCTTTGCCCAAGATGAAAGCCCTTTTAAATCGATCAATTTAAGAGTAGGATTGCTAGGGGTTTCAACATAAATACCTTTGGTTTTTGGTCGCTTAACAGCCTTAAAATCATCTATCGCTATTCCATTCGTAAAACTAAAATCAACATGATATTTAGTCAATTCTTTTTTAACAAAATTTCTTGTACCACCATATAGATCATTTTGAAAGATCACATGATCTCCAGGCTGTAAATGAGATAATAAAGTGGTCGATATTGCTGCCATTCCGGAGCCAAAAACGAGTCCGGTTTCTGCTCCTTCCAAAGCGGCTATTTTCTCTGACAACCCACGTTGGTTGGGGGTGTTAAAATAACGCGGATATTGGCTAATCGTCACGTCCTCAAAAGCATATGAAGTGGCCATGTAGAGTGGCGAAATAGAACCGCTATGTTCGTTGTCTTTGAGCCCTCCAGCGTGTACACATAAGGTTGATAGATTAGATTTTGCCATCGTTATTGTTCAATCCAAGCAATAATTTCTGGGTCATCAGGGCTAGTACGTGGGCTAATAACCTTAGCCAATTGACCTTGTTCATCAATCAAATACTTTTGAAAATTCCAAGTCACTTTAGAATCAAGTTTTCCGTTTTTTTCAGCTTGGGTTAAGAATTGATAAATCGGATGCATGTCATTTCCTTTAACAGAAATTTTTGCCATCATGGGGAAAGTTACCCCATAATTTTTTTCACAAAAGAGAGCAATTTCCTCATTTGAACCAGGCTCTTGACTCAAAAAATTGTTAGCCGGAAAGCCCACAATAACAAAATTGTTTTTGTTGTATTGTTCGTATAAAGCTTGTAGTGCTTTGTATTGAGGGGTTAATCCACATTTAGAGGCTGTGTTTACGATCATTATTTTTTTTCCAACGAGCAAACTAAAATCAAATGTTTCTCCCTCAAGGGATTCAACCTTGAATTGGTAAATTGAAGGAGTTGAAGAAATTTGTGTTTGTGCCATAGAAAAAAAGGTGTTAATTATTAAAATAAGGGCAAAGAACTTTTTCATATTTGTTTTTTTCCAAATTTCGTTTTTTTTTTTGGATTGAAAAAATCAAACGACTTCTGCAGATAGACCAGCCTCCAAAAGGAGAGAACAGCGGGGCACCAAATCTTCTAAACTCCCTGTTTTTACCGAACATTTTCCGGTAAAATGAACAATATAGGCACATTGTTCTGCTTGCTCATAGGTGTGATCACAAACCTGCACAAGGGTTTCTATAACGTGTTGGAATGTATTTACATCATCATTAAATAAAATAATATGATGTTCATTTTCTACCAATTCATCTACCACTGCCTCTGGATTGGGGTTTTCTTGTGGCTTTGTTGCTTTTATAAAGTATAGTGTATGGCCGCCCATTGTTTATTTTCTTTTTCTGATTGTTTGGTTAAACCAGATTCATTTACTTTTTGAGTTATAAGCTGCATATCGGAAACAAAAAAACCAGACAGGATTAAATGTCCTCCTTTCCTCAAACATGAGACATATTTTGGCACTTGTTCTAATAGTACATTTTTATTGATGTTAGCAAAAATAAAATCATAACAGTTTGCTGCAACTGGAGGTGCCTGATCAATCCAAAATTCAATTTCATTTTGATCGTTTTGCTGCGCATTTTCTTTGCTATTAGCCACACAGTTGAAGTCGTTGTCTATGCCGTGTACCATTTCGGCACCTCTTTTAGAAGCAAGGATAGCTAAAATACCGGTGCCACACCCCATGTCTAATACTCGACTCTGTGTAACCGGTAAATCTAATACATAAGTCAGCATCATTTGTGTTGTCTCATGATGGCCGGTGCCAAAGCTCATCCTTGGGGTGATTATCAATTCAATAGGAGCAAGCGTAGGCTTATGAAAATGTGCACGAACCGCACAACGGGTATCAATTTGTATAGGTGAAAATTCGGCTTCCCATTGGGCATTCCAATTTTTGGATGCTATGGTTTCAAGAGTATACCTTATTTCAACAACACTATTTTTAAGCAAATCAACATTATCCAAAATATTTTCAGACCATTTGCTTTTTGGAATATAGGCATTTAATCCTACAGTGGTGAACTCAAAACTTTCAAAAGGAAGTTCTGCAAGGGCTGCCAAAAGTATTTCAGCCCAAGGCTCTTTTGGTTTTATTGTAAATGAGTATGCAATATAAGCTTGCATTATAAAGCACCTATAATTGCCTTAAAATCATCCGGATTAAGAGATGCCCCACCAATAAGACCGCCATCTACATCTGGCTTTGAAAAAATTTCTTTAGCATTGCTAGGTTTAACACTCCCACCATATAAAATGGAAGTGCTTTCGGCAATTTGATCACCATATTTAGCAGCCAAAAGTCCTCTGATAAATTGGTGCATTTCCTGCGCTTGTTCGGGAGTTGCTGTTTCACCGGTTCCAATAGCCCAAACAGGCTCATAGGCCAAAATAATTTTTTTCCAATGGCTTGCATCTTGGGCAAACAAGGCTTCTGTGAGTTGTTGTTCTACTACTTCAAAATGCTTGTTTTGTTTGCGTTCTTCTAACTGCTCTCCAAAACAGAAAACAATTTCCATGCCTTGGTCTAAGGCAGAGGCAACTTTTTCTGCTAAAAGGGAGTTGGTTTCCCCAAAATAGGTTCTGCGTTCTGAATGGCCTAAAATAACGCTCTCTACGCCCACACTCTTGATCATGTCGGCAGATACCTCTCCCGTATAAGCACCTGACGGCGCTGCATGCATATTTTGTGCCGCTACACTAATGGGCGTGCCCTGTGTTAAGTTGAAACTTTGAAAAAGATGTACAAAAGGGGGAGCCACCATTACCCTACTCCCTGCGGGAACAGTAATATTTCTCAATGCCATCAAAAGTGATTTTGTGGTGGTCTGATTATTATTCATTTTCCAGTTTCCTGCAACAATTTGTGTTCTCATATATCAGTTAAGTTTTACTTGTGGATCAAGATAGACATAGAGTAAATCAACCACAATATTAATAATTATAAAAAAAAAGGCAATGATTAAAACAGCTCCCATAATAACGGGGATGTCCAATGTATTTAGTGCTGTCACAATTTCTTTACCCAAGCCTCTCCATCCAAAAATGTATTCTACGAAAATGGCTCCTGCTAAAAGCGAAGCAAACCATCCTGAAAGGGTTGTAATAACAGGGTTTAAGGCATTTTTTAGAGCATGCTTAAAGAGTAACGCAGTTAGAGACAAGCCTTTGGCGCGTGCGGTTCGAATATAATCTTGCTCCATAACGTCTAACAAACTATTTCGCATTAATTGAATGATAACTGCAATGGGGCGAATGCCTAAAACCAGAGCCGGCAAAACCAAGTTTTTTAGCTGCAATTGATGAGTTTCCCCATAATCATCCAATTCAAATAAACTTCCTGTCATATTCAAACCCGTATATTTATGCAACACCAACCCAAAAAACCATGAGGCTATAATAGCACTAAAAAAAGAGGGTAAACTCATTCCGAGCGTACTCACGCCTTGCAAAAGCTTATCTAATAATTGATCTTTCTGTAGCATTGCCAAAATTCCTAAGCCAATACCTAAAATTACTGCTACACTCATTGCAGCAGCAGCCAAAACAATGGTGTTTGGGAGGGTTTCTGCTATAATTTCTATCACAGGTTTGCCTCGTTTTTGGTAAGAGGTTCTCAAATAGGGAAATTTCAGTACCAATTGTCCATTTGAATAGTTTAACAAAACTACTCCTCCATATTTTTTATTTGTAAAATGGGTGAAAGCGTTTGGGTTTTTAGAATGAATAGAAAGGGGAGATAAGTCATTTAAAAAAAATAAATATTGCTTTCCAATAGGTAAATCAAAGCCATATTTCTTTCTAATTGAGAGGCGTTGAGTTTCATTTTGATTTTGATCCAACATCATTTGAGACGGATCACCAGGCAACACTCTGAATAAGAAAAAAACTAACGTGGCAACTCCAAAAATCGTGAGTATCATTTGAAAGATTTTATGCGCACAATAACGGAGCATTATTGAGTCTTGTTTTTTAGGTGTATCAAAGCAAAAACAGCATAATTAACCATATCCAAATAGTTTGCATCAATGCCTTCACTTACTAAAGTTTTTCCTTGATTGTTTTCGATTTGTTTTACGCGAAGTAATTTTTGAAGAATTAAGTCTGTGAGAGAACTCACTCTCATATCACGCCAAGCCTCACCATAATCATGATTTTTGGCTTCCATAAGGGATTGTGCTTTCTCAAATTCCGCATCAAAAAGCTTCAGCGCTCGGCCTATTGAAAGATCGGGCTGTTCGGCAATACCCTGATCTAATTGAATCAAAGCCATAAGAGCGTAATTAATAATGCCAATAAATTCAGACTCTTGTCCTTCAGCAACGCGCTGTTCTTGAAGCTCTTGAAGTCCTCTTATACGCTGAGCTTTAATGAAAATTTGATCGGTTAGAGAGGGTAAACGAAGTATGCGCCAGGCAGCACCATAGTCATGCATTTTTTTTTCAAATAAATTGCGACAACTCTCTCTTATGGCATTATATTCTTTCTGAGTCGCTTCCAAATACTATATTTTTGGGTAAATTTCGAAT
>JBMYZB010000121.1:0-5365 GCA_049609945.1 Flavobacteriaceae bacterium | reverse complement strand
AAAAAAAAGTAATCCACCAGAAATTTTATTACTCTCCAAAGCTGTTCCAAATTCAAAAGATTGGTTTTTTTCAGGAACCAAATCAATATTGCCCGAATAAGGATCAAACAATTGATACAGACTTGGCGCAATAAAGGCACTACTTGCGGAACCCATCACCTTTAATTCAGTATCTTTTTTCTGAATGAGCAACACCGATGGATTAATACTATAGGTAAAATGATTTTTGTATGTGCTGTGGTGGTTCCACCGTATGCCCGAATTTATTCTAAAAATAGCTGAAAATTGACTCACCATGTTGGTATATAGATCGGTTTGTTGGCTATTGGGAAAGGCATCAAAAGCAGCATAATTTTTTTGCCATTGTAATCCAACAACGGTATAGAAAACATCCTTAAAGTTGCGTGTATGATAAAGGTCAAAGGTGGAGTTTTCACTGTAGGTTTCATAAGGAAAATCACTTTTGAAATTGCGCTGGGTTTTTTGATAGCCTGATCGAAGTGAGAAATTCCCCTTTCCATATTCATAATCGGAACTAAAATGCAATCGATCCATTTGGGTTAGCAAATCAAAAGCGGCATCAGAGAGTGGAAAACTGTTATCATAGGCAGAATCAATGTTGTGATGACTATAAAAAAGCGACCAGTTGAATTCTGTTGTAGGCTGATGTTTGATTTTAGCCTCCCATTGATAACGCAAAAAAGGATCTTCTTCTGTTCCCACCACGGCACTCATACCATCGGCATAATGATGCGCTGCCCGTAAAGAAACCCCCCATTTTTCTCCACCCTGCTGAAGGAAAAGTGCATTTTGAAAACGATTTAAGTTGTTTCGCTTTTGATTCTGAGCCCCCAGTGTACCCACACTGCTTTGCACCTGTGCATGAAACCCTTTTTTTAAAGTTTGGGTAGTAATATTAATTACTCCTGTGGCAGCTGCACTGCCGTAAAGCGTACTCGAAGCACCCTTCATTATTTCAATGGAGGCTATATTCGAAAGGGATAAAAAGTTGAGATCAAAATCATTATCTATACGTGAGGGATCAGAAACCCGAACACCATCTATTAAAATGAGTACTTGGCGATTGCGTCCACCGCGTAAAGATAGGGTCTTGTTTTGGCCCGGATAAGCAGCCTCCCCAATCATTTCTATACCAGCAAAAGTGCTCAACAAATCACTCAGCTCCATCCCCTGATAACTTTGGAGTGTTTCTTGGTTTATTTTAACGATTCTTTTTCCAGATTGTGATCGCTTTAGAGGAAATCGGCTATCGATGAGCACCACCTCTTCTAAATCTTGTGTGTATACAATTGTTGCTAGTGTGTCTTGCACAGAGGAGGTTTGTTGAATTGCAAATAAAGAAAAATGCAAAAACACAAAAAAGATAGTACTAAAAAATTTCATTACAAGATCGTTTCTTTTACTTAACACCCGAAGTAAATCAATTGTTGAAAGGCAGGTCTCCTGACTAGCCTCCTTTAATGACCTTCCCATCATTAATGACAGTGGTAAAAGAATCCATTAAAAGGGTTTCAAAAGAAACGAAGCTTACAGTTGCGGGTACAGTTTTGGAATTTCACCAAATTCCCTATTCTCTTCAATGTGAAGCACCTCTCGGCGTAAAAGTAAAGAAACCTTTTAAATTGTGGGAGTTAAGAGAAGACAATTTTTCTGCGGCAAAGAACAGGGCGGCAGTATAAAAAAGATCTCCGGCCAACGTGTTCCAAAAAAAGGGGATAGCCAACACATAACACTGTGTGAAACCTTCCCATGTATGGGGGTAGTAAAGATACCAAACCCCGAAATTGGTGGTCAGGAAAAAGAAAACAGAGGCTCCGAAAACCGTAATGAAATTTATATTTTTTAACCATAGTGACGCTGCAGAAATAATTAGAAAAGAGCCATAAACCACCACTACCAATCTGTGAAACCCTATAAAAATATCAGTTAAAAACAAACAAATCAGGGGCAATAATAGTGACCACCTCTTGTTAGAAAAGTAAACTCCTGAAAAAAGGGCAATGCCCGTAATGGGGGCGAAATTAGGTGGGTGAGGCATCATACGAGAAAGCAATGCTATTACTATAATTCCTATCGCCCCTTCCAACGTCATCTTTCTATAGCGATTCATCTCTAGTTGTTTAAATCAAAAATAAAAAATTTATTTGGTTAAATACATTTTCCTACGAGCATAAAGATCGTAAAATTCATCTTCTTTTAAACTCTCTATAAATAAGATGCTTTCGCCTGTACTTTTCATTTCGGGTCCCAACTGTTTGTTTACATTGGGAAACTTATTAAATGAAAAAACAGGCTGTTTAATTGCATAGCCTTCTAATTCGGGCGAAAAATCAAAATCCGTCACTTTATTTTTACCGAGCATAACCTTGGTGGCATAATTGACATAAGGTTCTTTATAGGCTTTCGCAATAAAAGGAACTGTTCTAGAGGCTCTTGGGTTGGCTTCGATAACATAAACTTTATCGTCTTTAACCGCATATTGAATATTGATCAATCCTACCGTATTTAAAGCAAGGGCAATTTTTTTGGTATGGTCTTTTATTTGTTGTAGCACAAATTCACCAAGATTAAATACTGGCAGGGTAGCATTAGAATCACCAGAGTGGATACCACAAGGTTCAATGTGTTCCATGATACCAATTATGTAGACATTTTCACCATCACAAATGGCATCGGCTTCGGCTTCAATGGCACCGTCTAGGTAGTGGTCTAATAATAATTTATTGTTTGGTATCTTTTGTAAAAGATCAACCACATGGGCTTCCAAATCTTCTTTATTGATTACAATTTTCATTCCCTGACCCCCCAATACATAAGAAGGACGAACAAGAATGGGAAAATCTAATTGATCAGCTAACGCTAATGCTTGATCAGCTGTTTGTGCCACGCCAAATTCGGGATAAGGAATGTCGTTGTTTTTCAAAAGTGTTGAGAAACTCCCGCGGTCTTCGGCCAAATCAAGCGATTGGAAACTAGTGCCAATAATTTTAATGCCATAACGATCTAATTTTTCAGCCAATTTGAGTGCTGTTTGACCACCGAGTTGCACTATAACACCTTCAGGTTTTTCATGCATAATAATGTCGTAAATATGTTCCCAAAAAACGGGTTCAAAATAAAGTTTATCGGCGGTATCAAAATCGGTTGAAACCGTTTCTGGGTTACAATTAATCATGATGGTTTCATAGCCACATTCTTTAGACGCCAACACCCCATGAACACAACAATAATCAAACTCAATACCCTGACCTATTCGATTGGGACCGGAGCCCAAAACAACAATTTTCTTTTTATCGGTAACTGTGCTTTCATTTTCGCTTTTGGCCTCTTGACCAGGCAATTGCATTTTGGCTTCAAAAGTAGAGTAATAATAAGGTGTAAGGGCGGCAAATTCGGCAGCACAAGTATCCACAAGTTTGTAAACTCGTTCAATTCCCATTTTATTTCTTAGCGCATATACTTCACTCTCCATACAACCAAGCATATGAGCCACCTGCCTATCGGCAAAGCCTTTTTGTTTGGCTTCTAGCAATAGCGCTTCTGGTAAACTTTCCAACGTATGGTCAGAAATGGCTTTCTCCAATAAAAACAATTCTTCGTATTGTCTCAAAAACCACATATCAATTTTTGTGATTTCGTGGATGCGATTAAGAGGAATTCCCAAACTAATAGCATCATAAAGAACAAAAACTCGATCCCAACTGGCTTTCGATAATTTTTTTAAAATGAGGTCGTAGTCAGTATATCCTTTTCCGTCTGCTCCCAAACCGTTTCTTTTCACTTCTAAAGATTGTGTTGCCTTATGCAGGGCTTCTTGAAAAGAACGGCCAATGCCCATCACTTCTCCCACCGATTTCATTTGAAGCCCAAGCGTGCGGTCAGAGCCCTCGAATTTGTCAAAGTTCCAACGTGGAATTTTTACAATCACGTAGTCTAAGGTGGGTTCAAAGAGAGCCGATGTAGATTTTGTGATTTGGTTGTCAAGTTCATCTAGCGTATATCCAATGGCTAATTTGGCTGCTATTTTTGCTATGGGATAACCGGTTGCTTTGGAGGCCAAAGCAGAAGAACGTGATACACGAGGATTGATTTCAATAGAGATAATATCTTCCTTTTCATCTGGGCTCACGGCAAATTGCACATTGCAACCCCCGGCAAAATCGCCTATACTTCGCATCATTTTAATGGCCATATCACGCATTCGTTGAAACGCTATATCCGAGAGTGTCATGGCAGGAGCAACAGTTATGGAATCACCTGTGTGTATTCCCATAGGATCCATATTTTCTATGGTACAAATAATGACAACATTATCATTTTTATCGCGTAACAATTCTAATTCATATTCTTTCCATCCCAACAAAGCCTTATCAATAAGAACTTCATGAATGGGAGAAGCTTCTAAACCTCTGGTGAGCAAAGTATCAAAATCTTCAGCTTGGTGTACAAATGAGGCTCCTGTTCCTCCAAGCGTAAATGAAGGTCGAATTACAAGTGGAAATCCAAATTTTTGTGCAATTTCTTTTCCTTTTAAAAAAGAATTGGCGGTGTGTGCAGGAGCTACAGGAATTTTGATTTTATTCATTAGTGCCTTGAACTTTTCTCGGTCTTCTGTGATTTGAATGGCATCAATATCTACCCCAATAATTTCTACTCCAAAGTCTTCCCAAATACCTTTGTCGTCTGCTTCAATACAAAGGTTTAGTGCGGTTTGTCCTCCCATGGTGGGAAGAACAGCATCCACTTTGTGCTTTTTTAAAACCTCCACAATAGATTTTGTGTTGAGAGGTTTTAGGTACACATGATCGGCCATGGAAGGATCCGTCATTATAGTGGCCGGATTGGAATTAATCAAAATGGTTTCAATACCATCTTCACGCAATGAGCGCAAGGCTTGAGAACCAGAATAATCAAACTCACAGGCCTGTCCAATAATGATGGGTCCAGACCCAATAATCAAAATACTTTTAATGGATTCAACTTTCGGCATAGTCAAGAAATATAGTGTGTGAATATAAAAAAAAGGTGTTATTTTCAAAAAATAACACCTTTATGTTTTTGCTTTTGTTCATTTATTTTTTGTGGCGCGGCTCTGAAGATACAGATATTTTTTTTCTTCCTTTAGATCGTCTTTTTGCCAATACCTTCCGCCCATTGGCAGATGCCATTCGCTCTCGAAACCCGTGTTTGTTTCTCCGTTTTCTTCTAGAGGGTTGAAATGTTCTTTTCATAATTTTAAAGAGTAGCTCGCTTTAAAAGTCGGGCAAATATACAATAAGTTTTTGCTCCTGCAAACCCATTATAAAACATTTAGGCATTGTTTTTTTTTATCTTTGAACAAAAT
>JBMYZB010000120.1:0-5374 GCA_049609945.1 Flavobacteriaceae bacterium | reverse complement strand
TTTTTCGGTTTATTATTTATTGGGGAAACTAAACTTCTCCTTCTTTGAATTTTTAGGTTCTTCACAATTTGAATCCTATAGTCAAGTATGGGTTACTGATAGTTTTTTAAACCGAAACCATTTTGTAAAATCTTTTTTGGGGGGTGCCTTTGTTACCATTTGCATGACTGGCTTAGATCAAGATATGATGCAAAAAAACCTCAGTTGCCGCAGCTTGGCGGACGCTCAAAAAAACATGCTTGTATTTAGTATAGTGCTGGTTTTAGTTACCGCTTTTTTTATGGTATTGGGGACGCTACTCTTCAGCTATGCAGCACAAGAAGGTATTGCTTTGCCACTAATGGATGGCCAGCCAAAACCAGATCTATTATTTCCCGAAATTGCTTTACGAGGTAATTTGGGTTGGGCCGCTGGCATTACATTTATTTTAGGACTCATTGCTGCCGCCTACAGCAGTGCAGACAGTGCCCTCACGGCATTAACTACTTCCTTTTGTATTGACTTTTTAAAAATTGACAGTAAACCTAAAAGCACCCAAAAAAAACTCAGACGACAGGTGCATATTGGCATGAGTATTTTGTTGATAGGCGTTGTTATTCTTTTTAAGCATGTACTAGATCGCAATGTAATTGATGGATTGCTCACTGTTGCGGGCTATACCTATGGCCCTTTGTTAGGCTTGTTTGCCTTTGGAATTTTCACCCCCTATGTGATCAAAGATAAATATGTTTGGGCAGTGGTGATTTCTTCAGTTGTGATAACAACTTTTTTGGCTAATCTAAATCCTGAGTACTTAGGGGGGTATATTTTAGGCTATGAGTTACTACCTCTTAACGGCTTATTTACTTTTTTTGGACTCGTATTGATTCGTAGAAAGTAGCACAAGGGTGCATGCATTTTCCCAAGCAATGCCCCTTTGGGAAAGTTTACTTGCTAACAACAGGTTTTCAGTTCCAGGATTAAAAATAACCCGTTGGGGTCTTAGCTGTATGATAAAATCTAAATATTCTTCTTGTCGCTTAGGGTTAAGATAGAGCGATATGGTATGTATAGCAGGGGTTTTTGCAAAAGGCAAAACAATAGATACATTTCCAATTTTACCTTTTTTTATGCCCATAGCTACCACTTCATAGTGCTGCCTTTGTAAGGCTTCTACAGCATGATAAGAATATCGATCTGGGTTGGGGGAAGCCCCCAAGACTAATGTCGTCATTGATTTTACCATTCTATGAGCACGCTTCCCCAAGTGAAACCACTGCCAAAAGCAGCCAATACTATTTTACTACCGGGTTGAACCAGTCCTTTTTCCCATGCTTCAGTTAAAGCAATAGGAATGGAGGCAGCTGTAGTATTGCCATATTTTTGTATGTTATTAAAAACTTGGTGGTCTTGTAATCTGAATTTTTTTTGGACAAATTGTGCGATACGCAAATTGGCTTGATGTGGAATCAATAAATCAATATCTTCAGGCTGCCATCCATTTTTTTGAAGCCCTTCTTGTATAACTTCAGCAAAACGAACAACGGCATTTTTAAAGACAAATTGGCCATTCATATAAGGATAATAGGATAGGTCTTCGGGATCATTGGCGGCTAGAATCTTGGGTACCCATCGGTTGGTGCTTGGGCCTATTAGAGCCAGTTCTTCAGCATGTTGCCCTTGTGAATAAATATGAGAAGACAAAATACCTCCCTTTGTAGTTTCAGATCGGCTAACCACGGCTGCCCCGGCACCATCGCCAAAAATGACAGAAACGTTGCGCCCTCTAGTACTCATATCTAGGCCTCCCGAATGATTTTCTGAACCAATTACCAATACATTTTTATACATCCCAGTCTTAATAAATTGATCGGCTGTTGTGAGGGCATAAACAAAACCACTGCATTGATTGCGAATGTCCATGGCTGGGCAATTAGGAATTTCTAATAGCTCTTGAACCAAAACCCCTGATCCAGGAAAATAATAATCGGGACTTAGAGTGGCAAAGAGGATTAATTCTATATCTGTGGGTTTTAATTTTGCTCTTTCTATGGCTTGTTTGGCCGCTTTAACGCCCATAGTAGCGGTTGTGTTTCCATCCCCTTCTTTTATGTGCCGTCGTTCTTCAATTCCGGTGCGCTCCACTATCCATTCGTTATTGGTATCCATTACCTTCTCCAAATCGGCATTGGTCACCAAATTTTCGGGCACATACATTCCAAGTCCACTTATTTTTGATTGATACATAGATTTTTGTTTTTGTTAAAAATACGCTTTTAAAAAAATAAAAAACACCCGAAACCGGGTGTTTTTCTAATTACATACTAAACAAACAAATCAACAAACAGTAATGTAATTATTAGTTTTTACTTGCGCATTGAGGTCATGAAGCAAATGGTAAAGGCCAAAAAAAGTTCGGTTCATATAAATAAAGTGTGCAACACCTCTGTTGCCATCCAATTTTTTTATTTGAGGGTTTTCAGTTAGGGTTTTAGAAAGGTTTGTTATTGCGTCCCAAAAGGTGGAGTCAGCAAAGTCAAAGGTATCCTGATGAAAAGGTTTGGTAAACAACATCATCATGTCTTTAAACAAAGTAGTGAAAAAAGTTTTTTCTTGAGGGGTATCCTCTTTTTTTAGGATTTCTAAAGTAAAAAGAAGTGATTCAAATTTCTTCTGATCTTTAATGTTTTCTGGTTTTGAAAGTTCAAAATAGGGGATATAAAAGTCATTAGGTATTGATTTTACGCAACCAAAATCTAATGCCACCAATTCATGGTCTTTTGTAACCAAAAAATTTCCAGGATGAGGATCTGCTTGCACTTTTTTAAGTTTGTGCATTTGAACCATATAAAAGTCCCAAAGGGTTTGACCGATCTTATTGTTATTTTCTTGTTTATTTTCGGGTAATTGACAGTATTCAGAGAGGTGTAAACCTTCCATCCAATCCATGGTTAAAATCTTCTGATTTGACCAATTAGAATAATATTCTGGAAAACATAAGTTAGGAATATGTGCACAATGTGAGGCAAAATATTGGCTATTATTTAATTCAATAGTATAATCGGTTTCCTCCAGAAGTTTACTTTCTACTTCTTTAAAATATTTTTCGGTGGCCTTACCGCGAATGTTAAACATTCGTTCCGCTATGGGTTTCACAATCGCTAGATCTGATCCGATACTATTTGCCACCCCAGGATATTGAATTTTCACAGCAAGTTTTTTCCCATTTTTTGTGGCCTTATGAACCTGACCAATACTGGCGGCATTAACCGATTGGGTAGCAAATGTATCGAATAGTTCCTCAGGGGGGGCACCCAAATATTTTTTAATCAAACGAGACACCAAGGGAGATGAAAGAGGAGGTACAGAAAATTGTGATAAACCAAATTGCTCCACATAAGCTTTGGGGAGCAGGTTTTTTTCCATACTCAACATCTGTGCTACTTTTAGTGCACTTCCTTTTAACGTTTTTAAACCATCATAAATATCTTTTGCATTGGCTTCATTCAAAGCTTCTCGATCTGATTCACCTTGAAGTATATTTTTTCCATAAAATTTAAGGTAGTTCCCCCCCACTTTTATACCTGTTGAAACTAGTTTTCCAACTCGCTCCATTTTGTGTGTAGGAATACTATCTAGTGTTTTCATCCAGCAAGGTGGCTTTTTTCTCTCCAGAGAAACTTGCCAAAGTCAAACAAGGTGTCTAAAGCATTGTTTCCAAAGAGGGTATAAACTGTTTGAACTGATTTTTCAATAGCCATATCCGTTTTTTCAAAACCGGCACTGCCATCTTTCATCCAAAATTGCAGAAGGAAAAGTAATTGACCCCAAGCAGCTTCGGAAAAAAGTTTGGTAGAGCGTTTTGAAAAAGGTCCTTCTTTCAGCGCATTATCAATTTCAATAAGTTCTGATGCAAAGATTTTAAAGTGGGATCGAAGCCCCCTAAGATCAGTCCATTTTTTTGGTAGGGAAGCATCGCTAAGCGCAAACAAAACATAGCTCCTATTTAGTTGTAGCACTTCAAAAAAGGTGAAATAAAACAGTAATAATTTTTCTTTTGAAGTCTTTTTGTTAAAGTCTTTTTGCTTCTCGATTAATTGGATGGTATTGGTATAAAAAGCTTCAAAAATTGCCGTACGCAATCCGTCAAGTGATCCATAATGCATGTAGAAATCAGATTCTTCAACACCAGCTTGTTGACAAAAAAGATACACTGATTTAGGCATCTTTTCCTGTTTCAAGGTTTGGGTAATAAATAACTCAAAGAGGTTACTTTTATCTATTTTTTGATTTTTAGCCATATCACTGTTGTTGGTACAAATATATAAAATGTTTAATTATTTTCATGATTTATTAAACGTATTATTTGTTAAGAAAATGTCAAATTGTCATTTTATTGATTTTGGTATTTTTTTTGACAAAGAAGTAATTAAAAATTAAACCATGTCAAACGGAAAAATCAATGTGGCGGTAGAAAACATTTTCCCGCTAATTAAGAAGTTTTTATACAGCGATCATGAAATTTTCTTACGTGAACTCATTTCAAATGCAACAGATGCAACAACCAAATTAAAGCATTTGAGCAGTTTGGGCGAAATTGAAGGGGATTTAGGTGAATTAAAAATTGAAGTGAAAATTGATGCCAAAAAGAAAAAACTTCACATCATTGATCGCGGTATTGGAATGACCGCCGATGAAGTAGAAAAATATATAAATGAAGTAGCTTTTTCGGGTGCTGAAGAATTTTTAGAGCAATATAAAGATACGGCCAAAGACAGCGGTATAATCGGTCATTTTGGATTGGGCTTTTATTCTGCCTTTATGGTGGCTGAGAAAGTTGAAATAGTGACTCAATCACATCAAAAAGGGAGTGAAGCAGTGCATTGGACCTGCGATGGATCTCCAGAATACACATTAGAAAAAGCAACTAAAAAAGAACGAGGCACTGAAATCATCTTACACATCGCCAAAGATTCAAAAGAATTTTTAGAAGAAGGACGCATTCGTGAGTTGTTGACGAAATACAACAAATTTATGCCTATCCCAATTCAATTTGGTACACGCGAAGAAACCCTTCCATTGCCGGAAGATGCACCCAAAGATGCCAAGCCCGAAACAAAAACGGTGGATAATATTATAAATAACCCCGAACCGGCTTGGACAAAAACCCCAACAGATCTCAAAGAAGAAGACTACAAATCGTTTTACAGAGAACTTTATCCTATGCAATTTGAGGAGCCTTTGTTTAACATTCACCTTAACGTGGACTACCCCTTTCACCTTACGGGGATTCTCTATTTTCCAAAATTAAATAACGATCTAAATCTCCAAAAGGACCGCATTCAATTATATCAAAACCAAGTATTTGTGACCGATAATGTGGAGGGAATTGTTC